>JAUXCH010000171.1 GCA_030618975.1 Planctomycetia bacterium | reverse complement strand
CCGGTCCATCGGCGCAGGGTCGTACGGCGAGACGTGGTGAGCCGCCATGGAGGCGAAGTACAGGTCGAGGACGCGGCGCTTGTCCTCGTCGGTCTTCAGGCCGTGGTAGCGGAACACGGTCGCGGCGGAGAAACCGAAGGCCGTCGTGCAGGTCATCCGGTCCGGCAGCGTGAAGTCGTACACCGTGATTTCGAGCGGGACCCGGGCTCGCCAGTCCATCGCGTGCAGTTCGAGCGTTCCCCGGTACGTGCCCGCACGCTGCTCCCGGGGAACCGAGACGCGAATCCAGAAGGCGTGGTTGACGTCGGGTTCGAGCTCGAGAGGGCCTGTGACGGGCAGGAGCGGATCGGGCCACCGGCCGGGCTCCGAGTGCGGATCGGTGGGGCGGACCACGTCCACGTACGCGACCTCGAGCACTTCGATCCGGTCCTGTGGAAACCGTTCTCCGCCCGGCCCGAGCAGCGGTCCGTGCCGGATGACGAAGCCCTCCAGGGATCTCTGCGGACGGAGAACGACTTGTGCGGCATCCGTTTCGTTCCGCGCGCTGCGGATCACGACAGCCGGACTCGTCCGCGTCGGCGGTATCTGATCCGGACGGATGCGGGCCGCCGCGGACCCCGCCCACCACAAGGCGGCATCCGCGGGCGGGTCGGGCAGGAGCGAGCCGGAGGAGACCAGGACGTCGTCTCCCGCCTGGACGGGACCGGCCACCTGGAGGAGAACGACGAGTGCCGCGAGGAGAATCGGTTTCATGACGGGGCTAGAGCAGGGGGGGGAGGCCACGGGCGTGTTCGCGAAGCTCCTCGGGCAGCTCGTCCAGGAATCGATCGAGCGCGGGGACGTACTCGAGGAGATCGCAGAGGCGCAGCAGTCCGATCTCGGTCTTCATGTCCGCGATCTCGCCCGATCGGCAGCGCCGGATCGCGTCGCGCAGCGTCAGGAGGACGACCCGGGCGTCCTCCTCCATGACGGAGCCGTCGCCGCAGGCCTCGCCGCGCCGATCGAGATCGGTCTCCACCGCGCGCAGCAGCACGTACTCGTCGGTCACGCCCGGGGTGGGGAACGCACCGGCTCCCAGATGCGCCACGTCGGCGGGATCGACCTCGTAGCCGGCCTCCTCGAGGCACTCCTCCGCCGCACGCTTCTCGACACCGCCGGCGTGGTCGTCCACGCCTTCGAGGACGCCGGCCACGATCTCCGTGAGGAGGCGGTGCTCCCGCTCGCTGTGCGGCAGGCCCTTTTCGTTTCGCAGCCAGACGGGCGGCCGGAGGCCTGCCCGCAGGGCAACCCGCACGCGGTCCGTGCCGCCGCGCTCGTAGATCACCACGGCGACCGCATCGACGTGCTTGCGCGAGACGATGTCGCAGTCGTAGGGGCGCGAGGTGGTGCCGTCGTCGTAGTGGTTCTTCAGCACCAGCCTGCGCATGCGGAGGAATCCCTCATCCAGGCGGCTCGTCGCCGTCCGATCCTCCACGACCTCGATGCGCGCGATCTCGCGGTTCACAGGAAGAAGTCTCCGTCCATGGCCTCGGCCTCGGCTTGCCCCCGTTGACCCGGATCCTCGATCAACCGTTCGAGCCACCAGTTGGCGTCGTGGTAGAGGCAGGTCACCTCCCGGCAGCGCTCGGACGCGTCGAACCGATCGAGGGCACGACCCGTTTCCCGCGCGGTCCGGGCCAGGTGCGCCTCGTCGACGAACGCATCCAGGTCGCCCAGGCGACCGTCCTCGACCCCGCGGTGCGCAGGACAGTTCCACAGGCCCAGCGGCGAGAGCACCTGCCGAAACACCTGCATGTGGCACGTCCTCGGCTGGCGCGTCCAGGCCTTCCACTCGCCGGACTCGAGCAGCTTCATGTTCGTGCTCTCGATCACGGCGAAGGTGTCGGTGGCGAGCGTCTTCGCCTCGTCGAGCGCCCCTCGGATCCCGGCCACCACCTCGCGGTGGCGCTCCCTCGACGCCTCGGGGTCGATGACCTCCGCGCCCTCCGGCGTACGCACCAGGAAGGGCTTGAACGAGATGTAGTCGAACCGGGCGTCGCGGGCACGACGCGCGGCTTCGACGATCTCGCCGAGGTTCTCCACGATCGGCACGCCCGCGACGCGCTCGGCGCCCTGCCACGTGACGATGAAGGAGAAGCCGACGCGTGGCGCGGGGTTCCGCTCGCGGATCTTCGGGATCCACGCGCAGATCTCGTCGAGATCCACCTTCTTCTTCGGCTTGTGCATCGCCTGGAAGGTGGCGTCGGTCCCCGCGTCCAGACTGAGCCGGATCCAGTCGCGCTCGTCGAGTGCGTCGACGACCTCCAGGATCCGCTCGTTCCGGCTCCCGTTCGAGACGACCGCGACGTGCAGCCCGATTGCCTTCAGGGTGCGGACCATCGACACGAAGCCCGGGTAGACCGTGGGTTCCCCGCCGCCGATCAGGATCACGGAGCGGAGCCCGTGCCGCGCCATCGTCGCGAGCGAAGCACGCAGCCGGGCGTCGTCGTACGAGACACCGCGGTTCAGGATGTCCCAGTCGACGCAGTGGTCGCACGCGAAGTTGCACGCGGTGGTGAGGTCGAGGTTGATCGAGAACGGCGCCCAAGCGGGCATCGCCGGCTCGGGCCGGACGGTCGCCCGCGCGTCGAGCACCGCGCGACGCCACGCCGCGTACTCGCGAACACGCGGGAGGAAGGCCGCCTGCTTCAGCTTCCGGGCGAAGTCGTGGACGGGCGTGAGGACCGGATGCACCGCCCCCTCGGCCTCGGGGGGTGCGGTGGGTTCGGGCTGCGGTTGCATGCGGGGTCTATGCCTTGGGCCACGCGGTGTGGATCGTCTCGAGCAGGCCCATGCCCGGCCACGCGTTCGGATCGCACGCCGCGATGGTGGGGGAGGATACGCGGGCGACGAACGAGCGCACGAGTCGCTGGGTGGGATCCGGCAGCGCGACGCTGCGTCCCGCCCCCTCCAACCAGAGCCGGTAGTCCGCGAGCCGGATCCGCCGGCGCGCCTGGCGCCCCTCGAACCCGTACCCGGCCGCCCGGGGCTGCGTCCCCCCGCGACGCAGGTCGACGGTCGCCTCGACCGCTTCCGGTCCGGCGCGGTAGGTGAAACGGACCTCCATCCGGCCCTCGTCCTCGCCGAGGACACGGATGCGCACGTCCTCCACGCTCGGCGTCTCGTGGGGAACGACCGCGAGCAGGAGGCTGAGCGCGTGCGGCAGCGCGTCCGGGATCATCGCCTCGCCGCTCGAGTCGGGCGAGAGCCGCATCCAGAAGCGTTCGGGCGAGGCGTCGAGGACGCCGGGAAACAACGCGCGCCAGGTGTCAAGGGTGTAGGGCCACTGGGCGTTCACCACGAGGTGCAGACCCCGCTCCTCGTAGGCCCTGGCATGCGTCTCGGCGCGATCCGCCGCGCCGCTCCCTCCCCAGCACAGCGGCTTCTCGCAGAGCACGTGGAGCCCGTGCTCCAGCCCCAGGCGGAGGTACGTGTCGTGGGTTCCGGATGGCGAGGCCACCACGAGAGCGTTCGGTTGGAGGGTCCGGACCAGGTGTTCGGCATCCGTCCCGCCCGCGGGCTGCAGGCCGATCTCGGCGAGCCCCGCAAGCGCCTCGGAAACGGATCCGGGCGAGGTGCCCACGATGCCGACCACGCGGGCGCCCGCCTCGTGGAGGAAGCGGCAGAGGTGGAAGCCGAGCCCCTGGTGGCGGCGCTTGGCGCCTACGACGACGATGCGCGGAGATTGGGGACGGGGCGGGTTGTCCTCGGTCACGGGCCAAGCATGGAGGCGTGAGGCGGGGCGGGCAAGGGGGGCGCGGGCGCCTCTCCCTCAGGGGTGCGGCGAGAATGTAGACTTGTCGGCTTCCGTTCGGAGATCCCCATGCGCCCCAGTCTGCTGCTCGCCGTTCTCGCCCTGCTCCTGGCCGGCGGGATCTCGCCCGCGACCGTGCGCGCCGAGGAAGAGGCCGAGACGCCGTGGTACCTCGACCTCCTACGGCCGCGCGCGGCGCTCGGGAAGGTGATGGCCGCCCTGAAGGACGTACCGCGTCGCGAGCAGCGACTCGTCCGGCAGCGGATGGCCACCGAGTACCTCGGCGCCTGGGACCGCGCGGGTCTCACGCCCGAGGGCGACGAGATCGAGGCCCTCTACACCCTCAACCACGCCGCGAGGCGCTACGGGGAGGCGCTGGCGCTCCAGCTCCCCCGTGTGCGGGACGAGAGCCTCGCGCTGAGTCTCCGCGGCGTGGCCGCGGGACGCACGTCGACCATCCTGCGCAACTACCGCATGGCCGAGACGCTGGGGGAGGAGGTGGAGACGGAGGCCGTCGCGGCGCTCGAAGCCGTCCTGCCGCTCCTCGTCGGGGACCTGCACGCCGCGGCGCGCGGAGACGTACACCGGGCTCTGGCCGCCCACGCCGGACGCCAGGACGACGAGGAGGGTCAGATCCGCCACCTCGTGCTCGGGGCCGAGGCAACGCCCCTGAGCGCAGGTTCCGCGGGGCGCACGATCGTGCGGATCCTGCAGAGTCGCTCGCACGACCTCGAGGGGTACGTGACCGTCCGGGAGCAGGCCGCCGAACTCCTGCCCGTCCTCAGCGGACTCGCCGCGGGCGCGCTCGCCAAGGCGAAGACGGACGGGAACGAGAGGACCGTCAAGCGCGCGGAATCCGTGGTCAAGCTGCTCGAGACGCTGGACCGCCCCTTGAAGATGCTGGGCGCGAAGGCCTCCGAGTGGACGCTCGAGCACGCCTACGGCGACGTCGAGAGCCTGGCCGACCTGGAGGGCAAGGTCGTGGTTCTCGACTTCTGGGCCACGTGGTGTCCGTGGTGCATCAAGAGCTTCCCGGCGATCCGGGACCTGCTGAGGGACTACGCGGACGAGGGACTCGTGGTGGTCGGGGTGACCGCCAGCGCGAACGCGGTCTACGACCAGCGCTACGACCTCGATGACGACTTGAAGGAGAAGGCCACGGAGGGCGTGCGGCCGAAGGCCGTCGCGCGCCTCGCCCGCGACGGGCAGAGGAAGGACGGCGATCCGCCGACCCTCCCTGAGGCGGAGTACCGTGAAGTCGAGCATAGTGCGCTGGGACGGTTCATCGAGAACCACGAGATGACCTGGCCCGTCGTGCTGATCGACAAGGCCGAGCCCGAGTCGAAGTTCGCGCTCACGGGCTGGCCGCACGCCGTCGTGATCGACCGTCACGGTCGCGTGCGCTACTTCAAGTCGGGCGCGCTGCTCCGCGACAAGCCCGACGTGGTCGCATCCTTCCGCTCGGTACTCGAGGACCTGCTCGCCGAAGAGGCGAAGCCGGCCTCCGAGTAGGCACCGACTTCCGTGGCCGCGCGCACCGTCAGCATCCGCTGGAGCCTCCTCAGGAACATCCTGCTCCTGGTGGTTCTCCTCTCCGGCTCCATCCTCGCCGTGACGTTCGTCATGGCGCGGGGTACCGTGAGACGGCTGTCCGCGGACCTGGTGCAACGTACCGAGGACATGGCGGAATCCCAGCTTCGCGGCTTCTTCGAGCCGGTGACGCACCAGCTTCTCGTCGCCTCCGACTGGTCTCGCACCGGTCTCCTGCAGTGCCGCGAGCCCGACTGCTTCAACCGGGTGCTGCCTCCCGTGATGGAGCGCATCCCCCAGATCTCGTCCGTGAACACGGGCGACGAGGAGGGCACCGGAGTCCTCGTCCTGCGCGATCCCGACGGGTGGCGAAACCGCGAGGTGCGTCGTACGGAGTGGGGCGCCCGGGTTCGTTGGACGAAACTCGAACCCGATCTCACTCCGGTGCGCACGTGGTTCGAAGATCTCGACTACGACCCGCGGCGACGCCCCTGGTACGAGGGCGCCGTGGGCGTTCCCGACGGGGAGATCCACTGGACGGAGCCCTACACCTTCAAGACGACGGGCGATCCGGGCGTAACGGCGTCCGTGCGCACCCTGAGCAGCGAGGGGCGCCCCTTCGTCCTGGCCTACGACGTCCTGTTGAAGGATCTCTCGCGGTTCACGTCGGGCTTGGAGGTCAGTACGCACGGTCTGGTCTTCGTCGTCACGGTCGAGAGCCGCGTCGTCGGCCTGCCTCGGGACCCTCGGTGGAGCGACCCCGAGTTGAAGCAGGCCGCCATCCTGGAATCCGCGGAGAAAATTGGGCTCCCGTCCGTCGCCGAGATCACACGAATCGGTCGGATGCAGTCGAACGGGGAGCGGTCCGTGTTCGACTTCGAGGTGGGCGGCGAGAAGTGGTGGGGGGGGCTCAGGCCGTTTCGCCTCGAGGGGGGGCCGCAGCTCTACATCGGCGTGGGCGTCCCGGAGAGCGACCTCCTCGGCGACGTCCACCGCCAGCGTCTGCTGATCCTCCTGCTCACGGCGGTCGCCCTTGCGGCAGCCGTCGTCATCTCGATGTTCCTCGCGGGTCGATACAGCCGGCCTCTCGAGGACCTCGCCCGACAGAGCGACCGCATCAGCAACCTCGACATGGAGGAGACCCGGATCACACCCTCCAACCTGGCGGAAGTCGCCCAGCTCAAGACTGCCCAGGAGAGGATGCGCAGCGCGCTCGATTCCTTCGCCCGCTACACTCCGACGGAGATCGTCCGGGACCTCCTCCGGCGGGGGGAGGCCGCGAAGATCGGCGGCCGCACCGAGGACTTGACGATCCTCTTCACGGACATCGCCGGCTTCACGACCATCTCCGAGGGACTCGCGGCAGACGATCTCACCGCGCACATGGCCGAGTACTTCGACGTCATGCTCGGGGCCCTGCGCGAAGGGGACGCCACGATCGACAAGTTGATCGGCGACGCCATCGTGGCCTTCTGGGGCGCGCCCAACCCCGTGCCCGAGCATCCGCGCAGGGCCGTGGAGGCGGTGCTGGAGTGCGAGAAGAGGCTTGCTGCGCTGAACCGGCGTTGGGTGGAGGAGGGCAAACCTGCGCTTCCCACGCGCTACGGCCTCGCCACGGGCAAGGTGGTCGTGGGCAACATCGGCACGCCGTCCCGCCTCCACTACACCGTGCTGGGCGACATGGTGAACCTGGCCAGCCGCCTCGAGGGCGCGAACAAGCACTACGGCACGCACGTGCTCGCCGAGGAGGGCACCGTGCGTCGGGCCGGCGATCACGTGCTCTGGCGACGAGTCGATCGGGTTGCCGTGAAGGGTCGCAAGGGCGCCGTGAACGTCTACGAGCTCCTGGGCTTGAAGAAGAAGCTCGTGCCCGAGGCGCTGAAGTCGGCCCGGACGTACGAGGAGGCCCTCGCGGCCTGTCACGAACGGCGGTTCGACGATGCCCTCGATCTCCTGCACGAGCTCGACGAAGAGGATCCGGCCGTCGTCCGGCTCCTCCATCTGTGCCGACAACTGAAGAGCGAACCGCCCCCCGACGACTGGGACGGCGTCTCGCACCTCTCGACGAAATAGGGCCTCTCGACGAGGTGAACGCCCGTCGACGCGGTCGTCCACGCAGCCAACGAGGGGGTTCCTGCACGTCTTGGCCGGTCATCATCATCGTCGTCGTCGATCCAAACCACGACCCGCATCTCGACTCGGCATCGCGAACAGGGCAGCGGGTCCACCTCGAACAGGGTGGTGTGATCATGGCCTCCGAAGCGCCGTCGTGTACAACTCGCAGCCCCGCACATGCTCTTCAGCACCCATCTCTTTCTCCTCGTGTTCCTGCCCCTGACGCTGGCGGGGTACTACCTCGCGGCCCGCAACACGGCGCTCCGCCAATGGGCGCTGATCGCTGCTTCGCTCGTGTTCTACGGCTGGTGGGACGTGCGACTGCTGCCCCTCCTCGGCGGATCCGTAGTGGCCAACTGGCTGTGCACGCGCCTCTTCGGACTCCGACACCGCCGCCACATCCTCACACTCGGCATCGTTCTCAACCTGCTCATCCTGTCGATCTTCAAGTACGCGGACTTCTTCACCGAGCCGCTCTTCGCCTTTCTGGGGCAGGAGCCCCGTTCGTTCGGCATCGTCCTCCCGCTCGGCATCAGCTTCTTCACGTTCCAGCAGGTCTCCTACCTGGCGGATCTCAAGCGCGACGAGAGCACGCGGCTCTATTCGTTTCGCGAGTATGCCCTGTTCGTGACGTTCTTCCCGCAGCTGATCGCGGGCCCCATCGTCCGCCACAACGAGATCATCGATCAGTTCCCCCTTTCTCCCCTCCGGCCCGGTCTCGCGGAGCGCTTCGCGCGAGGGATGGTGTTCTTCGTCATCGGCCTTGCGAAGAAGGTCGCGCTCGCCGACACCTTGGAGCCCATGTACGAGGATCTCTTCCAGTACGCCCGGGACGGAACGACCCTCGGCCTCCTCGAGGCCTGGCAGGCCTCCGCCGGATTCACCCTGCAGGTCTACTTCGATTTCTCGGGATACTCGGACATGGCCTTGGGCATGGCCTTGATGTGCGGTCTGCGCCTTCCATTCAACTTCGACGCGCCCTACCGCTCGTCGTCGTTGAGCGAGTTCTGGCGCCGCTGGCACATCACCCTCTCCCGCTTCTTCCGCGACTACGTCTACATCCCTCT
>JAUXCH010000609.1 GCA_030618975.1 Planctomycetia bacterium | reverse complement strand
GTGCGCACCTGCTCTCCGAAAGGGCCCCGCGCGACTGGGGCGACGAGGCGGCCTACTACGCCGACCCCGACGGCAACGTCCTGGTGGTCGCACGCCCGCTCGACTCCGAATCGGCCTGAGCGGGACGGGGCGGGCCGCCGCGCGGTCTCGCAGCACCTTCCGCCCCGGGGTGGTTCCTCCGGACGGTCGTGGGCCGGTCCATCCGACCACGGGGATCCTGCGCACGGTGACGGTGCGTTGGAGCACCGCCTCGATGTCGGGCGAGCCTGCACGGATTGGAAGTTCCACTGACAATCCGTGCAAACCCGCTGCCGTGTTTCGACTGCGCGCACCGGGACGGATCGCCTCCAACCGGCGGGTCGTGGGGGTTCGCTAGGTACCGATCCAGCCCTGATCGAGGCGCGTGCACAGGAGGCAGGCGTAACCGCGCGGGGACAGGACTCTCGGCCTTGGCATGCTCCTCATGGGGACGGCAGAATCCGTTCCGTACGTCCGGCTCTCGGGTGCCCGGCCTCTCTCTGATGCATCTTTACGTCTCCTGCGGTATGCTTTTATGCATGCGAACGACGATCGACATCAGTGACGAGTTGTTCCGGCAAGCGAAGCGCCGGGCCGCGGACGAGTCCACCACCCTCAGGGCCGTGGTCGAGAACGCCCTGAGGGCGTGGTTGGCCTCGCGCCGGAAGGGGACGGGCTATCGGCTCCGTTGGCACCCCGAGAAGGGGGCGATCCAACCGGGTGTCGACCTGGACGACCGCGACGCGCTGTTCGACCGGATGGACGGCAGGCCGTGATCGCACTCGACACGAACATCCTGGTGTACGCGCGACGCGCAGAAACGCCAAACCATGTGGAGGCCCGACGACTCCTCCGCAAGTTCGCCGAGGGCGACGCGCCGTGGGCGCTCGCGTGGCCCTGCGTGTACGAGTTCGTCCGCGTGGTCACCCACCCCCGCGTCTTCACCCCCCCCACTCCGCTCGACGAGTTGGTGGAGGAACTCGACTCCCTGCTCGCCTCTCCGTCCCTGACGCTGCTCGGCGAAGGGCCCGCGCATCCGGCGCACATGCGCCGGATCCTCCTCGCCGGGGAGGCGAGCGGCAATCTGGCGCACGACGCGCACATCGCGGCGTTGGCGGTGGAGCACGGCGTCCGCGAGCTGTGGACGGCGGACCGCGACTTCGCCAGGTTCCCGGGTCTGCGGACCCGGAACCCGTTCCGCGACCCGGCCTGACCGGGGATCGGGGGCTCCGCGTACGAGTATCGTCTGCGGCCGGAGGTGGCGCATGGCCGTACGACACGTTCGGGAAGTGCCGGAGGAGCCGGTGGGCGCCGGAGAAGGGGTGTCGCGCCGCGTGCTGATCGGCTCGGACGAGGGTCCGCACTTCGCGATGCGGCTCTTCGTCATCCGCGCGGGCGGGCACATGCCGCTCCACACCAACACCGTCGAGCACGAGCAGTACGTGTTGGCCGGGAGCGCCGACGTCCGGATCGGCGACGTGGTACACCGGGTGGAGCCGGGCAGCGTGGTCCTGATCCCGGCGGGGCTCCCCCATGACTACCGCGTGGTCGGCGAGGACGACTTCGAGTTTCTCTGCCTGGTCCCGAACGCGGAGGACCGCGTCGAGATGCTGGAGTGAGGTGACGGTGGGAGACGAGGGGCAGCCGCCGCCCGCGTTCGGCACGCGGCCGGCGCCGGAGACGACGCTTGCGTTCGAATCCGTGCCCTCGCAGCCGTCCGGCCCGCCCGAGGTCGGCGGCACGCTCGACGACTTCCTCCTGGTGGACCGGCTCGGGCAAGGCGCCTTCGCCACCGTAAGCCAACCGCACCAGACGTCGCTGCGCCGGACCGTCGCGCTGAAGGTCTCGGAGACGGAGGACGCGGAGGCGCAGACGCTCGCGCGGCTCGACCTCCCGCACACCGTCCGCGTGTACGACCCGCGCGACGTGCCGAGCCGCGGCGTCCTCGGCGTAGCGGGCTGCGGTCTGACGTTCTGGTTCGGCGCGGAGATCCGGCGCGATCTCGAAGCCGTGGCGCGTGCGCTGCGGTAGGGTCGCCCCGGCTACTTGCTGTCCTTGCGCAGCCGGTTCGCCTGGCGGTTGATCGCGTCCATGATGAGGTCGGCTTCCGTCCGAGGAACGATCCCGTAGAGCTCGTCGGCGTAGGTCTCCTGCATCTGCTGGTAGACCGCCACGCGCTGATCCCCGTTCTCCTCGCCCCGCGGCATCTTCTTCAGCGCGCTCTGGACCCCGCGGTAGAATTTCAGCGTCAGGTCCACGACCGCGCCCGTTTGGGCGTCGTTGAGCTCGACGCCGATCTTCTGGAGGCCCTCGCGCATCTTGCGCCGCGTCTGCTCGTCGCGGCGCTGTCGTTCCACGATCTCGAGAAGCGCGCGGAAATCCTCGACGACCTTCGGCGTGATGCGTCGCCGCCCGGCCGTGCCGTTCTCGTCGCCTTCGACGCCGGAACCGGCGTCCTCGCCCTCGGCTCCCGCCGCGCCGGGGAGGCCGGGGATCGCCCCGCCATCCACCGCCTGGGTGCGAGCCGCCGTGAGGAATGTCTGTTCCATCTGCTCGATGCGGCGCTCCATGTCGGACCGCCAGATGTCGTCGCCGCGGCCCTCGAGGACCGCGAAGGAGGGCAGCTCCTCCTCGACGTGCGGGGGCGGTGGCTCCGTACTCCGGATCTCCTCGGTCGCCGCCTCCTCCGGGGCCCTGGCGACGAGCGCGTCGTAGACGAAGATGCCCCCCGCAACGAGGAGGAGGGTGAGCGCGAGCTGGGTGAACTTCATGGCCGGCACCTCGGAGGGCACTCTACCCGATATGATCTCCTGCCTCACCCGGAGACCACCGCATGCCCATCGACAAGTCCGCCGTCCCGCTCGTCGCCGTCGAGTTCATGAACAGCGACCACCACGAGGCCGCCGACCTCGTCAACGTCCTGGAGGCGCTTCTGGATCCGGACGAGGGCGACGTGGACGAGGCCGCCGTGGGGAACGCGCTGCGAGCCTTCCTCGACCACACGCGCGAGCACTTCGCGCGCGAGGAGGAGGAGATGGTGCGAACGAGCTTCCCGGTCTACCTCGTCCACAAGGGCGAGCACGACCGCGTCCTCGAAGACATGGAGGTCGTCTACGGCGACTGGACCGCCGGCAAGGACGTGGTGCGGCTGCTGACCTGGGTCCGGGGTCCGCTTCCCGAGTGGCTGGTCGAGCACATCCTGACGATGGACACGATCACCGCCCAGTACCTCGCGAACGCCGGCTGAGCACCACGCTTCGGGGTCAGTACGCTTCGGGGTCAGCACGCTTCGGGGTCAGGCACACTTCCGTGGTTTTCGCGGAGCGGCACTCGATCCGGCCGACTCGACCCGACCTGGGCGTCCGGACGAGCTCGCGGACGGATCGGGCTCGCATCCCAGGCTGCCCGCGCTAGCCGCTAGCGTCCCAGAGTGACCGGGAGGGTCACCTGGAAGTTCACACGGTCGGTCTCGAGCCCCTGGATCACCTGCACGGTCTCCGGTCCGCCGAGCAGCGGCCAGGCACCGCAGTAGTCGCCGTCCTCGCAGAGCGTGCCGTCGCCGTCGAGATCCGTCCCGGCGACGACGATGTAGTCGCCGATCGGGACGACGGGGAACGAGAAGGTCAAGGAGCCCGCGGGGTTGACGGACGTCTGGGCGACGATCTCCCCCGTCCCGGCGCGGATGACCTGTACGAAGATGTCGAGGTACGGAGGCGGCGGAAGCGTGGTCGCCACGCCCATCACGACGGGAATCTCCACCGTGCCGCCGTTCGACG
>JAUXCH010000951.1 GCA_030618975.1 Planctomycetia bacterium | reverse complement strand
GGAGCGGCCCTCGCTCGTTGGCGCGAGACGCGGGCAGGCGCCGTCGTGGGCGTGGTCCCCACGATGGGGGCCCTGCACGACGGCCACGAGGCCCTGCTGCGCCGCGCGCGCGCCGAGTGTGACGTCGTGCTCGCCACCCTCTTCGTCAATCCCCTGCAGTTCGGAGCCGGGGAGGATCTCGGCCGCTACCCCCGTACGTTCGACGCCGACCGCGCCCTGCTCCGCCGGGCCGGCGCCGACGCCGTCTACGCCCCTCGGGAGCACGACCTCTCCCCCGTGGGGTTTGCGACCTACCTGGAGCCCGAAGGCCCGGCGTGCGCGCTGGAGGGGATCCGCCGTCCCGGTCACTTCCGGGGTGTCGCGACGGTCGTCTACAAGCTCTGGCGGCGCGTGCGTCCCGACCGGGCGTACTTCGGGCTGAAGGACGCGCAGCAGCTCGCCGTGATCCGCCGCATGGTCCAGGACCTCGAGCTCGAGGGGACCGTGGTGGCCTGCCCCACGGTGCGCGAGACGGAGGGGCTGGCCCTCTCGTCGAGGAACCGGTACCTTGCCCCCGCAGAGCGCGGCCGGGCGTTGAGGTTGTCCCGTGCCCTGGAAGCGATGGTGTTCGAGGCGGCTGCCGGGATCCGTGCCGCCGAAGTGCTGAAAGCCCTGGGGCTACGGATCCTACGGGAGGCCGACCTGGACGTGGACTACCTGGAGATCGTGGACGCGGCGACCATGACGCCGCGGGGCGAGGTCGGGGGGGACGTGCCCGCGCTCGCCGTCGCGGCCGTGCACGTCGGCACGACGCACCTCCTCGACAATCGGTGGATCGTCGACCCGTCCGGAGCCGGTACGGCATGAGCCGACGTCGGACTCTCTCCCTCCTGCTCGCCCTCGCCCTCGCGGGTTCCGCAACGGTGCCCGCCCAGGCCGAGGGCGAGCTCGCGGCCGCCCGGCGCGAGTTCGTCAAGACCCGGAATGCGTGCAGGTTCGACGCGGCGGTCCGCGACCTGCCGGGCACCGAAGACCGGGTCGTCCCCGACATCCTGCTCTCGATGATGGCCTGTCAGAAGGCGGCCCCCGCGCCGACGCCGAACAGCAGCGGCTACGACGCGCTGCCCGGCGTCGTCACCGCCCTGCGCGCGCTCGATCTCGAGGGGGCCGCCGTGTGCGCAGCGCGCGTCGGCTCCACGGCCGGCGGTGGCGTCGGCATCTGGGCGCGCGCGCTGATCCTCGCCCGGCGGGGCCGCGACGCGGAGGCGGTCGCGCTCCTCCTGGCGCCGCCCGCCGATCCGGATCTGGACGTGGAGCGCGTGTTGTTCCCGCTCTCCCTCTTCGGAGCCGCGCTGCCGAAGGACGACCGTCTCCTGCTCGCAGCGACCGCGCGCGAGACGATGTTCGAGGCGTGTCGCCGTGGCCGTCTCGAGCGCATCGCGTCGCTTGCCCGGCAGACGGCGGCGCTCGACCACATCCTGGGACCGGACCTCGTGGGGCTCGCGGCGCGGGCGCTGAGACGAGCCGGACGGATGCAGCAGGAGGTGGGTGCGCTGATCTCCGGCCCCGAGACGCAGTTCAACGACCGCGCGCGGTCCTGCGTCCAGCTGGAGCGGGCCGTCCACGAGTGGCGCGCGGGCCGCGGGGCGCGGGCCCGGGCCCTCTCCCGCGGGCTCGTCGTGGCGCCGTACGAGGCCTTCCTGGCAAAGGGTCTCGCGCGGGCCGGCGACGGCTTCGCGCCCGTGCCGCCGGTCCCCCAGACGGAGCAGGCCGTGAGAGGCGTCCACGCTGCGTCCGTCCTCGCGCGCTACGCGACCCTCCTGGGCCTGCGCGCGGATGCCCGGTCGGTCGAAGCCCTCGCCCTCGGCCGGAACCGCGGGGCCGACGAGCCCGGGTTC
>JAUXCH010000153.1 GCA_030618975.1 Planctomycetia bacterium | reverse complement strand
TGCTCGAGGGCGTCCAGGTCGTGGGGGGGGAGGTCGGGCGTGGTCTTGGGTCGCTTCCAGGAGTCGTACCGGGACCGGGCCCGGAGGTTTCAGGGGCCTCGAGCAGCGCCTTCAGCGCCGCGCGGCCCCGGTGGAGCCAGGTCTTCACGGTCGCCACGGGCGCGCCGGTGATCTCGGCGACGTCCCGGAGCGGCAGGTCCTGCACGTAGTGGAGGATCACGGGCAGGCGGTAGCGGTCCGGGAGGGCCTCGATGGCGAGGCGGACGCGCTCCGCTGTCGGGGGGGCCTCGCCCGGCCGGACCGTGGCCGGCGCTTCGACCTCCGGGAAGGGGGCGTCCCCGCCGCGGGGTCTGAGCTCGTGCCGCCGCGCCCGGGCCGCGAGGCGGTTCCGGCAGAGGTTGGAGCCGATCCTCAGGATCCAGTTGCGGAACGGCCGCTCCACGTCGAAGCGGTCCAGCGCACGCCAGGCGTTGAAGAACGCGTGCTGGACGACGTCCTCGGCCTCGTGCGGGTCCCGGAGCATGCGGCGGGCGAGGTCGTAGAGCCGCCGGGTATAGCGCTCGACGAGTCGCGCGAACGCCGCACGGTCCCCGGACCGGGCTGCGAGCACGTCGCGGCGGTCCTCGAGGGGCGCGTCCATGGGGAGCAGGGTACCCCTGCGACGGCGGCTGCGCCCCGTAGGATGGCGCCCGTGGTGCGTCCGCTCCTGTCTCGCTTCGTGCACCGCCTCGCCTACGCGGCGGGATGGTCCACACGCCGCGCGAAGCGCGTGGGCGAGATGCGCATTCTCGTGTTCCACGGCGTCGGGGACCGGGCGTTCTCGGGCGAGGACTTCGAACGGATCCTGACGTACCTGGAGCGTCACTTCGAGCTCGTGCCCCTGGCGGAGCTCGTCCACCGGACGGTGTCGCGCCTGCGCATCCACGGCCGGGAGATGGCGCTCACCTTCGACGACGGGCTGCGGAACAGCGCGACGGTCGCCTACCCCCTGCTCCGCGAGATGGCCGTGCCGGCCACGTTCTTCGTCTGCCCCGGACTGATCGACGAGGGGCGCTGGCTGTGGAGCCACGAGGTCCGCGCGCGCATGGAGTTCCTGGACGAGCCCGAGCGCGTGCGCCTCCGCGAGTCCCTGGACGTCGAATCGCCCGGACGCGGGGAGAGCGACGCCGACGTCGTGGTCGAGGCGCTGAAGACGCTCGAGTTGTCGAGGCGCAAGGAGCAGGAGGCTGCCATTCGCAAGGCGACGCGGGAGTTCACGCCGCTTCCCGTCCACCGGCGCGCGTACGACGTGCTCGGGTGGGACGAGCTGAAACGCCTGGACGGGAAGCTGATCACGATCGGCTCCCACACCCTCACGCACCCGGTCCTGTCCACCCTCGACGACGACGCCCTGGAGTCGGAGATCCGGGGCAGCAAGCGGCGCCTGGAGACCGTCCTCGGCCGGCAGGTGGAGTTCTTCTGCTACCCGAACGGCGAGCAGGATGCCCGGGTCCGCGAGCTGGTGCTGGAGACGTATCGAGCCGCCGTGACGACGGTGCCCGGCACGGTGGGGGTCGGCGCCGCGCCCCACCGCCTGCCGCGCATCGGCGTGGAGCCGAACCGCGCCACGACGGCCTGGCGTCTCGCGCGTCCCCGAGGAGGGCGGCCCTGAGCCTCATCTTCGACGGCCTTGGGGTGTCGTGCGGATCGGGTAGGCTACGTCGTATGTTAAGTTCTAGTAAGTTTCGGGCGTTCTCGAGGTGCCAGGGTGCTGGGATCGAGGCGCTGAGGCGCTACGTGAGCGCCGCGCCGAGGGCACCGCGTCCGAGGCCCGCCGCCCGGGGGCCGGATGCAGTAGGCTCCAAGACGCGCTGAGCCGTGGGGAGGTCCACCTGTGGACAGGGAACTGGCGGACTCGCTGGAGAAGGGGTGGGTGCCTGGCGTCCTCTCCGAGAGACAGCTGCTCGAACTGATCGAAGCCGGGGTCCTGGCGAACGCGAGGGAGAGCGCGGTCAAGGGGTCCGCGCAAGGGATCTCCACCTGGGAAGCGAGGGCTTCGAACTCACACGCGGCTCTGTCAAGCCCTGGGGTCAGGGCTACCTGCACGGATTGAGGAAGAACGGCCTCATCGAGAAGTGCCCCTTGAAGCCTGCGAAGGGCAGTGGGGCGCACGTACTTCATCCGAAGAAGACGTATCTCTTCCACCTACAGGAGGAACTTCACCTCCCGAGGGGGGACAGCACGATCCACGGCCAAGCCACGGCAAAGAGCTCGATCGGGCGAGTGGACGTTCTCGTGCGCCTGGTCGTAGACGGGACGAGGGCCTACGAGGGGTTCTCCCCAGGAGACGCCAAGCAGAGCCTGTTCGTCGAGATCACGCCCATGACCTTCCCCGTTCTGGTGAAGCCCGGGATCCCGATCACCCAACTCCGCTTCTTCTGTGGCAGACCCGAGGCATCCCTGGTCGAAGCGGAACACGTCTCGAAGTTCCTGGTCGTCGGTGACTCGGGCCTTGCCGGGGATGGAAGCCTTCACGCCGATCTGACACGGACCGTCGTGGGCGGAGGCGACAGTGGGGTCGCCTTCCGCGCCAAGAGCGAGGAGAGCATGCAGCCGATCCCACTCTGGGTGGAGCAGGACGCACCACGACCGGACCCCAGGGGATACTGGGATCTTCTGCCCAGCGAGCAGAGCGACCGCTTGGTCATCCAGAAGGGCAGCTTCTACATTCTCAGATCTCGGGAGCGCATTCATTTGCCAAAGGGTCTCGCCGTCTACTGCCGTGCGACGGACGAGACCATCGGTGAGATGCGTATCCACTACGCAGGCTTCGTGCATCCGTTCTTCGGCACCGATCGCAAGGATGGCGCAGAGGGGACCCCTCTGATCTTCGAGATCCGCGGTCACGATGTCGACGTGAACCTCGCTGATGGAGAGGTGCTCGCCCGGCTCATCTTCTACCGGATGTCAGAGGATGCCGCCGAGGATGCCACCGAAGAGGACGCCACGGAACTGGATCAACGCACCCGGGCGAGGTCCTACAACGATCAGACCCTCGAGCTCTCGAAGTACTTCGGGCCATGGAAGGGCCAGGTGTAGGCCATGGAAGCTCGGCTGGCGGAACCGCGCCCGAAGCAGCGGGAACTCAGGCTTGGAAACGACGTCCGGATTGCCGTGATGACGTCGCGAGACGTCACCGGGGCGTCCGACACGCTGCTTGACCTCCGGGCCCTGGTCCTCGACTCCGAACCCATGTACCCGGGTATCGGCGGGTGGCTCGAGAAGAAGGTGTTTGCCGGGGTGCGATCCGGGAACCGGGTGGCGATGGTGGGCTACCACAACGAGGTACCCGTCGCGTCTGCCGTGGTCAAGCGGGAGTCCCATGCGAAGTTCTGTCACCTGCATCTTCGGGATGACCTGCAGGATCGGCACCTCGGAGAGTTGTTCTTCAGCCTGATGGCCAACGAGATCCGGGACATCGCCAGCACCATCCACTTCACGCTGCCCGGGGGGCTCTGGGAGGAGAAGTCGGGTTTCTTCTCCTCCTTCGGTTTCTCGGACGTGGCCCCCTGTGACCAGCAGTACCGGCTCTTCGAGCAGGAGTACCGTTGTCAGGCTCCGTTCCCGCGGGTTTGGCGTGCGGTCTCGAGGAAGCTCCCCCGCCTTCTCTCGGAGTTCACCTCCCCAGGGCGCCCCCTCCTCTCCACACTTCTCATGACGCTCCGCCCGCCGTACGCGGAGCGTGTCCTCGAGGGGCGAAAGAGGATCGAGATCCGACGGAAGTTCTCGCCCCGATGGAAGGGGCACCGGTTCGTCATCTACGCGTCGAGCCCGGTCCAGAGGCTCGTGGGAGAGGCGTGTATCGCGGACGTATCCGTGGACCACCCCGATCGGGTCTGGACCCGCTGGTCCACCCAGATCGGATGTACGCGAGCCGAGTACGAGGCTTACACCCGGGGTGCGGATCGGGTGTTCGCGATCCACTTGTCAGGTGCGACCCGTTACGAGGAACCCATCGGCCTCCAGGAGGCTCGCCAGCTCGCCGGCGAGAGGATCCGTCCCCCCCAGTCCTACTGCGTGCTCGATGAGAAAAGCGCATGGGGGGTCCCCGTCGCCGTCGGCACGTTCCTGCGAGCGAGGCTGTGGCGTACTTGATCGCACGGATCCACCCTCCGGTCTGCCTGATCCTTGCAGGGTGCCTGGCACCGTACGAGGAGTGGTCCCCGGGGGGGGATTGCGACTAGCATCCGGTTCCGGAGCCCCCCCCCGTGCACCTCCTTCTCAACGCCGATCTCTACGCCCCCGGGAAGCGGGGAATTCGCCACCTGCTGGTCGCCGGCGAGCAGATCGCGTGGATCGGCGAGGAGGTCCCGGACCTCCCGCTGGAACTCGGGGCCGAGCGTCTCGATCTCGGCGGTCGCCGCGTGGTCCCGGGCCTCGTGGACGGCCACGTCCACCTCACGGGGGGCGGCGGCGAGGCCGGTTTTTCGAGCCGCGTGCCGCCGCTCGCCCTGAGCCGCATCACGCGCGGCGGCACGACGACCGTGATCGGTCTCCTGGGGACGGACGACGTCCTGCGCAGCACGGAGGAGCTCGTCGCCCGCGTGCGGGCCCTGCGCGCCGAGGGGCTCTCGGCGTTCTGCCTCACCGGCGGGTATCACCTCCCCCCCCGGACGCTGACGGGGTCCGTGCTGGGCGACATCGTGCACGTCGACCCCATCGTGGGCGTCGGGGAGGTGGCGATCAGCGATCACCGCTCTTCGCAGCCGACCCTCGAGGAACTCTTGCGCCTCGCGGCGGACGCGCGCCTGGCGGGGCTGCTCGCCGCCAAGGCCGGTGTCGTGCAACTGCACCTGGGCAGCGGCCCCCGCGGGCTCGACCTCGTGCGGCGGGCGCTCGCCGAGAGCGAGCTGCCTCCCAAGACGTTTCACCCCACGCACGTGAACCGCAGCACCCGGCTCTTCGGAGAGGCGCTCGACCTCGCGCAGGGAGGCGGCGTCGTCGACGTCACCGCCTTCCCGGAGGTGGAGGGGGACGACGAGCTCACGGCCGTGGAGGCCGTCCTGTCGTATCGGGAGAAGGCCCTCCCGCCGGAGGGCCTCACGGTCAGCTCCGACGGCGGGGGCTCCCTGCCCCGCTTCGACGCGGAGGGCCGCGTTACGCGCCTGGGGGTCGGCGATCCGGCTACCCTGGGGGAGGCGTTGGCCGGGTTGCTCGAGGCCGGCGTGCCCCTGGATTCCGCCCTGCCGCCGTTCACGAGCAACGTGGCCCGGCTCTACCGGCTCGAGACGAAGGGGCGGATCGAGGTCGGGATGGACGCGGACCTCGTGGTGCTCGACGAAGAGGGGCGGCCGCGGGACGTGATGGCCCGGGGACGCTGGCACGTGCGGGGCGGCGAGGTCGTCGTCCGCGGAACGTTCGAAGAGGCCTGACGGAGACAAGCGTGACGAAGCAGCGAGGTTTCATCGTTCCCATCGGCGGTGCCGAGGAGAAGGAGATCCGCGACGCGAAGATCCTCCGGAAGTTCGCGGACATCGCGGGCGGCCGCGACGCGCGGATCGTGGTCATCCCCACGGCGTCCCAGCTGGAGGACACCGGCCGGCGCTACGAGAAGTTCTTCGAAGGGCTCCGCGTCCGAGAGGTGCGCGCGCTTCGCATCGAGACGCGTTCGGACTGCGAGCGGGAGGACTGGCTCGACCACCTCCGGACGGCAACGGGCGTCTTCCTGACGGGCGGCGACCAACTGCGCCTCTCCACCACGCTCGGGGGCACGCCGGTCACCAACCTGCTCCGGCAGCGCAACGCCGAGGGGCTGCACATTGCAGGCACGTCGGCGGGGGCCGCGTTCGTCGCGGAGCACATGATCGTCTCGGGGGACTCGGGGCGCACGCCGCGCGCCGACATGGTGCAACTCTCGCCCGGCCTGGGGCTGACCAACAAGATCCTCGTCGACCAGCACTTCCGCCAGCGCGGACGGCTCGGGCGCCTCATGGCCGCGCTGTCCTACAACCCGCGTCTCATCGGCATCGGTCTCGACGAAGACACGGCCGCGTTCCTCGGCCCGGACGACGTTCTCGAGGTCTCGGGATCGAGCGCCGTGACGATCCTCGACGCGTCCGGCCTCGAGTACTCCTCGATGCACTCGGCCGACAAGAACGGGCCGGTGTCCGTGATCGGCATGCGCATGCACGTGCTCGTGGAAGGCGGGACGTTCGACCTGGAGACACGGCAGGCCCGTGCCGTCGAGCAGGCGGAGCTGGCCGGAGAGGCCGCGAAGGGCGATTCCTGATGAGGATCCTGCAGACCTCCGTCTACCTGGGCCCCAATCTCTACGCGCTGTTTCGGGTCATTCGCTTCCGGGTGGATCTCGGCGAGCTGGAGGCCTGGCCCACCCGCCGGCTGGGTGACCGGTTCATCGACGATCTCGTCGACACCCTGCCCGGACTGCGGGATCACGGGTGTTCCTACGGCGAGCCGGGCGGCTTCATCCGCCGCATGCGCGAAGACGACGGCACCTGGCTCGGCCACGTCCTCGAGCACGTGGCCATCGAGATCCAGAACATGGCCGGCGCGGACGTCTCCTTCGGGAAGACGCGCGGAACGGGCGAGACGGGCGTCTACGACGTCGTGTACGAGTACGAGCAGGAGGAGGTCGGCTTGGAAGCGGGGCACCTCGCGCGCAAGCTCGTGCTCTCCTTCGTGCCGGAGTCGCTGCGCGACGAGGATGCGGTTCCGCGCGACTTCGACTGGAGGGCCGAGAGGGACGACTTCATCCGCTTCTCCCAGCGACGGGCGCTCGGTCCCTCCACCGCGTCGCTGATCAAGGCGGCCGAGGAGCGGGACATTCCCCACCTCAGGCTCAACCGTTACTCCCTGGTCCAGTTCGGCCACGGGATCTACCAGCGTCGAATCCAGGCGACGATCACCAGCGAGACGCGGCACATCGCGGTGGAGATCGCCTCCGACAAGGAGGAGACGAACCGGATCCTCCACGACCTGGGTCTCCCCGTTCCGCCCCAGACGCTGGTCACGCGGGAGGAGAGCGCGGTCCGCACGGCGCGACACATGGGATACCCCGTCGTCTTGAAGCCGCTGGCCGCGAACCACGGGCGCGGAGTGTCGATCGGTCTGGAGAACGAGGACCAGGTGCGCGTGGCCTTCCAGAAGGCCAAGGAGCACCAGCGCACGGTCATCGTCGAGAGCCACATCGAGGGCCTCGACCACCGCATGCTCGTCGTGAACGGAGAGCTGATCGCCGTCGCGAAGCGGGTCCCCGGCCACGTCGTCGGCGACGGCCGGCACACCATCGGGGAGCTGGTCGACACCGTGAACCAGGACCCGCGCCGCGGCATCGGGCACGAGAAGGTCCTCACGCGTCTCGTGTTCGACCACCAGGCCCTGCGTCTCCTTGAGCAGAAGGGCTACGACGAGGAGACCGTGCCCGAGGAGGGTGAGGTCGTGTACCTGCGCTCCACGGGCAATCTCAGCACCGGCGGCACGGCGTCGGACGTGACGGACATCACGCACCCCGACAACCGCGAGATGGCGGTCCGCGCGGCGCAGGCCATCGGCCTGGACATCGCCGGCGTCGACTTCCTGACCACGGACATCTCCCGGTCCTACAAGGAGATCGGCGGGGCCATCTGCGAGCTCAACGCCGCACCGGGCTTTCGCATGCACGTGGCTCCCAGCGACGGCACGCCCCGGGACGTCGCCGGTCCGGTGATGGACATGCTCTTCCCGCCGGGTACGCCGAGCCGCATTCCCATCGCCGCGATCACCGGCACCAACGGGAAGACCACCACCGCTCGGATGCTGGCGCACATCTTCAAGCAGGGGAGGCACCACGTCGGGCTCACGACCACGGACGGCGTCTACATCGACGGGCGCCCCACGGTCGACGGCGACATGACGGGCCCCGTGGCGGCCCGCATGGTCTTGCGCGACCCGTCCGTCGACGTCGCCGTGCTGGAGACGGCACGCGGCGGCCTGCTCCGCCGGGGCATGGGCTACGGACGATGCGACGTCGGCGCCTGCCTCAACGTGGCCTCCGACCACCTGGGGCTGCGCGGCGTGAACACGCTCGAGGAGCTGGCCCACGTCAAGCGCGTCGTCGTGGAGACGGCGCGGGACACCGCGGTGCTGAACGCCGACGACGTCCTCTGCCTGAAGATGGCCGACTACACCACAGCCGAGCACGTCTGCTACGTGACCATGAATCCGACGCACACGCTCGTCAAGGCGCACGTCCAGGCCGGGGGCCGGGCGGCCGTCATCGAGGAGGGCATCACCGGCCAGATGCTCACCCTGTACGACGCGGGCTCGCACATCCCGCTCCTGTTCACGCACGAGATCCCGGCGACGCTGGACGGCCGGGCCGTCCACAACGTGCAGAACGCCCTGTTCGCCGCCGTGATGGCCTACAGCATGGACGTCGCGCTCGACGACATCCGCAACGGGCTGCGGACCTTCGACAGCACGTTCTTCCAGGTCCCGGGCCGCATGAACGTCTTCGAGGATCACCCCTTCCGCGTGATCCTGGACTACGGCCACAATGCGCCCGCCGTCCGGACGATGGTCGAGTTGGCCGAGCGTCTCGCGCCCGACGGCCAGCGCATCTGCGTCCTCACAGCCCCCGGCGACCGGCGCGACGAGGACATACGCGAGATCGGGCGCGCGGCGGCCGGGCACTTCGACCACTACATCTGCCGACAGGACGACAATCTCCGCGGTCGGGAGGCGGGGGACGTCCCGCGCCTCGTCGAGGAGGCCCTCCTCGACGGAGGGGTACCGGCGGACCGCATCCGCATCCTCCAGGACGAGCCGGCGGCCGTGCGCGGCGCGCTCGAGATGGCGGGAACCGGGGACCTCGTCTTGATCTTCGGCGACGACATCCAGCGCTGCTGGCAACAGATCACCGACTTCGGGTCGGGTGGGGGGGCGGAAGCCGAGACCGCCGAGACCGCCGAGACCGCCGAGACCGCCGAGACCGCCGAGACCGCCGAGACCGCCGAGACCGCCGAGACC
>JAUXCH010000485.1 GCA_030618975.1 Planctomycetia bacterium | reverse complement strand
CTACGGGGGCACGTCCATCACGGGCATCTACCTCCTGTCGATGCTCAAGGCCAGGGTCAACGACTCTGCCGGCTCGATTTTCCGGACGCGCGTCTCGAGCAAGTTCGTCACGGTGTACGGCGGCACGCCGATCGGGACGGGCACCCTCGACCACGTGGTGCTAGCGGGCACCTTCGTCCGTTCCTCCGGGACCACGGCCCAGAGGGCGCGGTACGACGACATCCTGGACGCCACCGAGTTGATCGCGAACTACACCGCGTGCACCACGGCGCACGAGATCGGGCACTCCACCGGCCTGGTGATGAACAAGGTCGTCTCCGGCACGCCGGGTGACGGGGCGCCGAAGACCGGCCTCTTCGGATACGCCCACTATTCGAACACCTTCACGGAGGCGACGTCGGCGTGGCCCAACACCTCCTGGCACCTGAACAGCCTGGGCAACGACATCATGGGCCCGGGCTCCTACTTCGTCGATGACGTCGCGACAGGGACGAACATGCAGTCGTTCAGTCCCTTCAACCGCGCCTACCTTCTCCGCCGCCTGATCTACGACGAGGGCAAGTGACATGACCCCCCGCACGCCGCGGTCCTTCCTCCTCTCCCTGGCCGCCCTCGCCGCCCTGTCCTGCGTGCGAGTGGCCAGCGCGGAGGTCTACCCCGCCGAGACCCTCGCCTTCGGCTACCTCGTGGAGCACGCCGACGCCGTCGTCGTCGCGACCCCGATCGACGACCGTTCCGAGGGAGACCGGGGCGTCCATTGGATCACCCTCGAGGTCGAGGAATCGATTCGGGGCCCACTCGTCCGGATGGAGCGGGTCACGTTGCTCTTCCAGGACCTGGGAGCGGGGCTGCCCTACGCCCTGCGGGAGAGGCACCTCGCGTTTCTGCGGGCCCTGCCGGCCACCGAGGGGCAACCCCGTCGCTGGGCGCTCCTCTCGGGCGAGCTCGGCATCCGTCCGGTTCCCGCGTCGGGTCCCGTGGCGCGGTTCCCCGGGCTCTGCCGCGACATCGCCGAGGTGCTGGACGACGCCGCCGGCTACCGAGCGCTCCTCGTCCGGGGCATCGAGGACGAGGACCCCGGCATGGCGTGGAGCGCCGCCACCGACCTGGTGCGCCACGCCGAGATGCACGCGGCCCTGACACCGGACGAGCAGACCCGGATCGTGTCGGCGTTCGAGCGTCAGCCCATCGGGAAGGAGACCAAGAAGGCCCTCGCCCTCGCCGCCGGGGCCACTCTCCACCCGTCCGCGGCCCCGGCGCTGGTGGCGTCCCTCCTCCTGCCGCGGGCCCGCGAGATCCGGATCGAGGTCGGTGAGGCGTTGCGTCGGCTCGGGAGCCCGCACGCGGTAGCGCTCCTCGTGCAGGCGCTCGAGCAGGCGGAGTCCGAGCAAGCGGTGAACCTCCTCAACGCGCTCGGAACGATGGCGCCCGCCGCCGCACCGGCCGCTGAGGCCGCGCGCGGGCGCGTGCTCGACCCCGTTCGGGCGGTGCGGATCGAGGCAGCGCACGCGCTGGGCCTCGTCGTGCGGGAGCAGCACCGCGCGAACCCCTCCGTGCGCCTGCGCGGGAGGGAGGACCTCCTGACCGCCCTCGCCAAGGCCGGTACGGGGAACGAGCAGTTGGCGGTGGTCTGGGCGCTGGCGCAGTTCGACGAGCCGGCGGCCTACGAGGCACTGGAGACCCTGGCCGCCTCCGACGAGCGCCCGCTCGTCCGGCAAGCCGCCGAGCGCTACCTGGCCAACCCGAGGCTCTCGCTCGTGCTCGAGTAGGGCCAACAGTCCGCACTCGGTGCCAGTCGCCGGTACCGGGGGGGGCCGTCAGCGGCCGGCGAGCAGGCCCTTCCGGAAGTCGCGGTGCAGCTCCTGGATGAACGAGACGGAGATCTCCTTCGGGCAGGCGGCCTCGCAGTCGTAGGTGTTCGAGCAGGCGCCGAATCCCTCGACGTCCATGGCCGCGACCATGGCGCGCGCGCGAGGCAGCCGTTCCGGCTGGCCCTGCGGCAGGTGCGCGAGCTGCCCCACCTTCGCCGCGACGAACAGCATGGCCGACGCGTTCTTGCAGGCGGCGACGCAGGCGCCGCACCCGATGCACGAGGCGGCGTCCATCGCCAGCTCCGCGTCGGGCTTCGCGACGGGGATCGAGTTCGCGTCGGGCGTGCCGCCCGTCTTGACGGAGACGTACCCGCCCGACTGGATGATCCGATCGAGGGCCCCCCGGTCGACGGCGAGGTCGCGGAGGACGGGGAAGGCGCCCGCGCGCCACGGCTCGATCGTGATCGTGTCGCCGTTCTCGAACTTCCGCATGTAGAGCTGGCAGACGGTTGCGGCCCGCTCCGGCCCGTGCGGCTCCCCGTTGATGACGAGCGAGCACGTTCCACAGATGCCCTCGCGGCAGTCGTTGTCGAACATCACGGGGTCCTTGCCCTCGCGGAGAAGCTGCTCGTTGAGCACGTCGAGCATCTCGAGGAAGGACATCTCTTCCAAGACGTCCGAGAGGGAATAGGTCTCGAACCGCCCCTTCGCGCCGGCGCTCTTCTGGCGCCAGATCTTCAGCGTGATGTTCATCACTTGTAGCTCCTCGTCGTCGGCGTCACGAACTCGAAGGAGAGCTCTTCCTTGTGCATCGTGGGCGCCTTGTCGGCGCCCACGTACTCCCAGACGGAGACGTGGGAGAAGTTCTCGTCGTCGCGCAGCGCCTCGCCCTCCGGGGTCTGGAACTCGTCGCGGAAGTGACCGCCGGAGGACTCTTCGCGCGCGAGCGCGTCGCGGAACATGACCTCCGCGAAGTCGTAGTAGTCGGCGACGCGCCCGGCCTGCTCGAGGTTCAGGTTGAACTCCTCGCCGGAGCCGGGCACCTTCAGCGTCTTCCAGAACTCCTCGCGCATCCCGGGGAGCTTCGCGAGCGCGTCCTTCAGCCCCTCGGCCGTGCGTGACATGCCGCACGCGTTCCACATCAGCTTGCCCAGCTCGCGGTGCAGCGAGTCCGCCGAGCGGGTCCCGTCCGCCGCGACGAGCCTCTCGATCCGGGCGTCGACCTCGCGACGTACCGCGGCGAAGGCCGGGTCGTCGGTCGCGATGCCGGACGGGCCCGCGGTGGCGAGCCAGTGCCCCATGGTGTAGGGCAGGACGAAGTAGCCGTCGGCGAGACCCTGCATGAGCGCACTCGCGCCGAGGCGGTTCGCCCCGTGGTCGGAGAAGTTGGCCTCGCCGATCACGTGGAGGCCGGGGATCGTGGACATCAGGTTGTAGTCGACCCACAGCCCGCCCATGGTGTAGTGGATGGCGGGGTAGATGCGCATCGGCACCTTGTACGGGTCCTCGTCGGTGATCTCCTCGTACATGTGGAAGAGATTGCCGTAGCGCTCGCGTACGGCGCCTTCCCCCAGTCTTTCGATGGCCTCCGCGAAGTCCAGGTAGACGCCGAGCCCCGTCTTGCCGACCCCCCGGCCCTCGTCGCAGACCATCTTCGCGGCCCGGGACGCCACGTCGCGCGGCACCAGGTTCCCGAAGCTCGGGTACCTGCGTTCCAGGTAGTAGTCGCGCTCGTCCTCGGGGATGTCGCCGGGGGCGCGCGTGTCGCCCGCCTTCTTCGGCACCCACACCCGGCCGTCGTTGCGGAGCGACTCGGACATCAACGTGAGCTTGGACTGGTACTCCCCGCTCATGGGGATGCAGGTCGGGTGGATCTGCACGAAGCAGGGGTTTGCCATGCCCGCGCCTCGCTTCCACGCCCGGAAGCAGGCGGACATGTTCGAGGCCTTGGCGTTCGTGGACAGGTAGTAGATGTTCCCGTACCCGCCGGTGGCGAGGACGACGGCGTCGCCGGCCCACGATTCGAGCTCTCCGGTCACGACGTTGCGCGTGACGATGCCCACCGCGCGGCCGTCCTTGACGACCAGGTCGAGCATCTCCGTGCGCGGGTGCATGCTCACGGCGCCGAGGTGGATCTGGCGGGAGAGCGCGGAGTACGCGCCGAGCAGGAGCTGCTGTCCCGTCTGGCCGCGGGCGTAGAACGTGCGGGAGACCTGCGCGCCGCCGAAGCTGCGGTTCGCGAGGAGGCCGCCGTACTCGCGCGCGAAGGGCACGCCCTGCGCGATGCACTGGTCGATGATCTCGTTGCTGACCTCGGCGAGGCGGTAGACGTTCGACTCGCGCGAGCGGTAGTCGCCGCCCTTGATCGTGTCGTAGAAGAGCCGCCAGATGCTGTCGCCGTCGTTCGGGTAGTTCTTCGCGGCGTTGATGCCGCCCTGCGCGGCGATGCTGTGCGCGCGGCGCGGGCTGTCCTGGAGGCAGAAGCAGCCCACGTGGTAGCCGAGCCCGGCGAGCGAGGCGGCGGCCGAGCCGCCCCCGAGCCCGCTGCCCACGACGAGCACGCGGAACTTCCGCTTGTTCGCCGGGTTGACGAGCTTCATCTCCTCGCGGTGGCGCATCCAGCGCGTCTCGAGCGGTCCCGAGGGAGTTCCTGCGTCGAGCTTCATCTCAGTTTCCTCCGATCGTGCCGAGGAGGACGCACAGCGGCATGGCGACGTTTCCGAGCACGAGGATGCCGGCGAGCACGGTGCCCAGCCCGCGCGTCAGGCCCGCGTACTTCGGGGCGTTCCAGCCCAGGCTCTGGAACAGGCTCGAGATGCCGT
>JAUXCH010000332.1 GCA_030618975.1 Planctomycetia bacterium | reverse complement strand
TTGCCGTCCTGTCCAGGCACTCGCCGAGACCGCAGGTCGTGACCTTGAGGCCCATGGGCGTGGTCTCGCCGGGCTGGTTGCAGTTGATGCGCCGCATCTCGAGCGAATCGATGCCCGCGGCTTCGGCCAGCTCGTCGAGGTTGCTCTCGATCGCCCAGTTCACCTCCGGGTTGCCGTAGCCCCGCATCGCCTGGCAGTACGTGTTGTTCGTGTAGACGATCCGGGCCGAGAAGTGGACGTTGGCGACCCGGTAGAGCGACGTGACGGGCAGCAGCATCACGGTCGGGTAGGTGGCGCCCCACGAGGTGTAGGCGCCGTTGTCCTGGACGACCTCGATGTGACGGAAGGTGAGCCGTCCCTCCCCGTCGCAGCCCTGGATGATCTTCGTCGTCGCCGACTGGCGCGGCGACAGGTAGGCGAACTCCTCGTTGCGGGAGTAGACGATCTTGACGGGGCAGCTCGTCTTCCAGGCCAGCAGGATCGCGATGTACTCGTAGCAGTGCGTGTCCAGCCCGGTGCCGAAGGCGCCGCCGAGCGCCGGCACGATGACGCGCGTGTTCCGGCCCACGAGCCCCATGTCGGCGAGGGCGCGGTTGAAGTCGCGCTGGGCCAGGAACGGGATCTGGGTCTTCGCCCACATCGTGAGGTTGCCGCGCATGTCCAGCTCGGCGATGCAGCCGGCCGTGCCCATGCAGGTCTGCTGGATGCGCGGCGTGGAGAACTCGCCTTCCACGACGAATCGCGACCCCTTCCGGCCCGCGGCCAGGTCGCCCGACTCGTGGCGGTACGTGATCGGGACGAGGTTGTTCTCGAGCGGCCGGCCGCGGGCGTCCGTCTCGTGGAGAAGGGGCGCCCCCTCCGCCAGCGCCTCTTCCGGCGTGAACACGGCGGGGAGGTCCTCGTACTCCACCCGGATCAGGTCGATCGCCTCGGCGGCCACGTCGGGATCGACGGCGGCGACCGCCGCCACCTCGTCGCGGTGCTGCCGTACGCGGTCGCGCTTGAGCGCGGTGTTGTCGTGGAGGAAGCCCAGGCGGATCTCGGGGGTGTCGTAGGCCGTGATGACGGCCCGAACGCCGGGCAGGCGCTTCGCCCGCGAGGTGTCGATGTCCAGGATGCGGGCGTGGGCACGGTCGCAGAACTTGATGCGGCCGTAGAGCATCCCCGGTCGTTCGATGTCGTGAATGTAGAGCGCCTTGCCCGCCGCCTTGTCGGGAGCGTCCGGACGGGCCGTGTCCTTGCCGACGTAGCGGAACTCAGACATCGGATTCGCTCCCGAGCCGGTCTGCGGCCTCCTGCACCGCCTCGACGATCTGGACGTAGCCCGTGCACCGGCACAGGTTGCCGACGAGCGCGTCGCGGATCTCGGCGTCGCTGGGGTTCGGATTCCGGTCGAGCAGGGCGTGCGCCGAGAGGATGACGCCCGGCGAGCAGAAGCCGCACTGGATCGCGCCGCGGGCGACCAGACTCTCCTGCAGGGGGGAGAGTTGGTGGTCCGCGCCGAGGAGGCCCTCGATCGTCGTGACCGACCGGCCCTCGATCTCGAGGGCGGGATAGAGGCACGCGTTCACGACGCGCCCGTCGACGAGCACGGTGCAGGCGCCGCACTCGCCTTCGCCGCAGCCCTCCTTCGTGCCCGTCATGCCGAGGGTGCGACGCAGGACGTCGAGCAGGCGCTGGTGGGGGCGGACCCCCACGACGACCTCCGCGCCGTTCAGCGAGAACGAGATGTCCAGCGTCATGCCTCGCCTCCCGCTAGGGCCTGGGCGACTCCGCGCTTCACGTACACGCCGACGATGCGGCGTCGGTACGACTCCGTGGAACGGACGTCGGTGATGGGTCGGACGGTCGCCGCGGCCAGGGCCGCCGCTTCCTCCAGGATCTCGTCCGTGAGCTCGGCCCCCTCCAGGAGCGCCTCCACCGGTTGCAGGCGGAGCGGGGTGGGGGCCACCGAGCCCGCGGCGATCCGGATGCGGCGACAGCGCCCGCCCTCGGCCTCGACCAGCAGCGCCACGCTCGCGATGGCGAGGTCCATGCGCACGCGCCCCTTCTTCAGGAACCGCCCCTGTGCACCGGTCCGCGGCGGGTCGAGCCGCACGGCCGCGAGCACCTCGCCCGGCGCGAGAACGGTTTCGCCCGGCCCCGCGAAGAACTCGTCGATCGGCACCTCGCGCGTGCCGCCCCGCCCGACGATCTCGGCGCGTGCCTCCAGCACGAGGAGCGGCGGCGCGAGGTCCGCGCAAGGCGCCGCGCGGCAGAGGTTGCCGCCGACGGTGGCGACGTTGCGGATCTGCTCGCTGCCGAGCCGCCGCGCCGCCGCGACCAGCACGGGGTGGGAGGCGGCGAGACCCGGGTGGCGCGCGACGTCGGCGACGGGGGTCGCCGCGCCGATGCGCGTCTCGTCGACGCCCATGAGCTCCGGGACGGAGCGGAGCGAGATGAGCGTCGGCGGCGAGGCGCCGCCCGACACCAGGAGGTCCGTGCCCCCCGCGATGTAGGCCGCGTCCTCGCTCGAGGCCATCAGGTCGAAGACCTCGTCGAGGCTCTTGGGCCGGTGGTAGGCCAGGGTCTTCACGCCACGACACCTCCCTCCCGGAGTCGCTGCCTCTCGTCTCCTGCCACGCCGATCTCCTCCAGCAGCGCCTCGGTGTGCTCCCCGTAGCCCGGCGCGAAGGGGAGCTCCCCGCCGCACGCCTCGAGGTAGGGCGTTGACACCGCGGGAGGCGGGAGCCGCACCGTGCGTCCGTCCGGCGTGGTCGTCTTCAGGAGGGACGACTGCACGAACGACAGGTCCATCACGCCCTCGACCGGCGTGATGGGGGCGTGGGGGATGCCGGCCGCCGCCAGGCTCGCGGCTGCCTCGTCCGACGTGCGCTCCCGCGTCACGGCCTCGATCGCGGCGTGCAGCTCGTCCTTGTGGGTTCGGCGCCCCTCGTTCGTGGCGTACCGCTCGTCGGCGAGGCCGGCGAACATCGGTTGCTCCACCAGCCGGTGCCACTGCGCGTCGCTGCCCACCGCGACGTACACGTACCCGTCCCGCGTGGCGTAGGCGTTCACGGGGATGAACTGGCGGTGCTGGTTGCCCGACCGCTTGAGCTCGCTCGGCGGGCTCCCCATGTCGAGCATCGGCAGGAAGGTCTGCAGCCAGGAGACCGCCGCGTGCGCCATCGACACGACGACCTGCTTGCCCCGTCCGGTCTCCGCATGCTCCATCAGGGCGAGCAGGACCTGCGCAAACGCCTCGTCGCCCGCCTTCAGGTCGATCAGGGGCGGGCCGCACTGGAGCGGCGGCCCATCGACGTCGCCGGTGAGGTCCATGTAGCCGCAGAGCGCCTGCGTGACGGGGTCGTAGCCGGGCACCGCCGGGTGGTCCTCGCCCATCGCCGAGATGCAGCACCAGACGAGGTCGTCCTTCGCCCGCCTGAGCGTCTCGTAGTCGATGCCGAGGCCCTGCTGCCTGGCCAGGAGGGTGTTCGTGCAGAAGACGTCCGCGTCGAGCTCTCGAATCAGCCGCCGCAGGAGGCCGCGGCCCTCTTCCTCCTTCAGGTTGAGGGCGATGGCCTCCTTCCCCACGTTGGGCGCGACGAAGTAGCTGTGCCGGTCGCGGCCCGCCACCGGGCGTCCGATCGAGCGGTTGGGGTCGCCCTGCGCGGTGTGCCCGGGCCGCGGCGTCGCCTCGACACGCACGACGCGCCACCCCAGGTGCACGAAGCGCAGCGTGGCATACGTCATCGAGAGGGCCTGCTCGACCGAGACGACGACACGCGGAGATTTCGGATCGGAGTTCGACATCAGAAACGCACGGGCTCCCGGTAGGTGCCGTAGACCTCCTTCAGGACGCCGCAGACCTCGCCGACCGTGGCGTAGGCCTCCACGGCGTCCAGGATCGCCGGCATCACGTTGCGCTTTTCGCTCGCGGCGGCCCGCACCTCGGCCAGGAGCGTCTCGACCTGCGGCCCGTCCCGTCTCGCACGGACCGCGTCGAGACGTGCGATCTGCTTCACCGCCTCCTGCTCGGAGTAGGGATGGAACTCGACCTCGCGCTCCTCCTCCTCTTCGACGAAGCGATTGACGCCGATCTTCGGGATCTCACCCGCTTGGACGCGCTGCTCCTGGAGGTAGGCCTGGCGGTTGACCTCGGCCTGGACGATGCCACTGGAGACCCCCTGGACGATCCCCCCCTGCGCGTCGAGATCGTCCATGATCTCGACGATCTTCTCTTCCATCGCGTTCGTCGTCGACTCGACGAAGTACGAGCCGGCCAACGGGTCGACCGTGTCGCAGAGCCCGATCTCGTCCATGAGGATCTGCATCGTGCGCAGCGAGATCCGGGCCGCCTCCTCGCTGGGGATGGTGTAGGCCTCGTCGTAGGAACAGAGCGCCATGGTCTGCGTGCCGGAGAGCGCGCTCGCCAGCGCGTAGTAGGCTCCGCGCACGATGTTGTTGAGGGGCTGCTGGACGGTCAGCCCCTTGCCGCCGCCGCCCGCGATCATCCGGAGCTGCATGGACTTCGGGTTCTTCGCGCCGTACTGCTCCCGGAGGATCTTCGCCCACAGGCGCCTGCCCGCGCGGAACTTCGCCACCTGCTCCCACAGGTTGCCGAAGATGTCGAAGTTGAAGCTCAGCCCCCGTGCGAAGTCGTCGATGTCGAGCCCGCGCGCGAGCGTGTGGTCGATGTAGGCCTTGGCGATCGCGAGGCCGTACGCCATCTCCTGCGCGGCATTCGCGCCCGATTCCCGGATGTGGTACCCGCACACGCTCACCGCGCTGTACTTGGGCACCTCGTGGGCGCAGAATTCGATCGTGTCGCCCACGAGGCGGATGGAGTCCTCGACGGGGAAGATCCAGGTGCCGCGGCCGATGAACTCCTTCAGGATGTCGTTCTGGGCCGTGCCCCGCAGCGTCGCGATGTCGTAGCCGCGCTTGCGCGCCATCGCGAAGTACATGGCCATGATCGGCGCGGCGGCGCCGTTGATCGTCAGCGACACGGTGATCGCGTTCAGATCGATGTCGGCGAACGCCTCCTCCATGTCGGAGAGCGTGTCCACCGCCATGCCGACGCGGCCGACCTCGCCCTCGGCCATGGGATCGTCGGAGTCCAGGCCGCACTGGGTGGGCAGGTCGAACGCGACGTTCAGCCCCGTCTGGCCGTGCTTGATCAGGTAGAGGAACCGCTCGTGGGTCTCTGCCGCGGTGCCGAAGCCGGAGTACTGGCGCATCGTCCACGGACGCGTCCGGTACATGCCCGGGTGGATGCCGCGGGTGTAGGGGTACTCCCCGGGCCGGCCGATGCCGTCCGAGCCGCCGCTGCGCTCCACCTCCTTGGGCCCGTAGACCGCGTCGATCTCGATCCCCGACTCCCAGACGACCGGAGGCTTCTCCTTCATCGCTTCACCTCCCTTCGTACGGCCTCGACGACCTCGTCCATCGTCGTCCCCGTGGGCAGCGCCAGGTCCGCTCCCGCCTCCTGCAGACGCTCGCAGTCGCCCTTGGGGACGTTGCCGCCCACGATGAGCAGGGCGTCGTCCACCTGCTCCGCGTGCAAGGCCTGCTTGACCTTCCGGGTCAGGGGCAGGTGCGCTCCCGAGAGGATCGACAAGCCCACGACGTCCACGTCCTCGTCGCGTGCGACGCGCGCGATGTCCTCCGGGGACTGGCGCAGGCCCGTGTAGAGAACCTCCATGCCCGCGTCCATCAGCGCGCGGCAGACGAGCTTGGCCCCCACGTCGTGCCCGTCGAGGCCCGGCTTGGCGATCAGGACGCGGATTGGATTCGGCCCGGTAGACGTCACGAGCGAAGCCCCCGTGCGATGTTGAGCCTGAGGATCTCGGACGTACCGCCGCCGATCAGCGTGAAGCGCACGTCCCTCAGGTAGCGCTCGACGGGGTAGTCCGTCGCGTAGCCGTAGCTCGCCAGGATGCGCGTCGCCTTCTCGCAGACGCGGTAGGCGGCCTCCGAGGCGAAGAGCTTGGTCATGTTGGCACGCGTGTCGTTCTCGAGGCCCTGCTCGCTTCGCCACGCCGTGTGCTCGATGAACCGCCGCGACACCTTGTCTTCGTAGGCCGGACCGATACCA
>JAUXCH010000652.1 GCA_030618975.1 Planctomycetia bacterium | reverse complement strand
GCCAGGCGGTCCACGTCGGGGAGACCGACGAGGCGGGGCGCGCTCGCTTCGACGCGCTGGCGCCGGGATCGGTCTCGATCCAGGTGCTCGGCGAAGGAGGCCGCCGCGCCCGGGCGGGGCCGGTGGCGGTCACGAGCGAATCGACGCTCGCCATTTCCGTGCTGCTCCCCGACGGCGTCGAGGTCCACGGGCTCGTGCTCGACTCGGAAACCTCGCTGCCCGTCTCCGGCGCGGAGGTGCACGCGGCGCAGCCGGGCCTCGCGTTCGCCGCGGAGCCGACGGGATCCGACGGCGCGTTCGGCCCCGTGCCGGCCGGCGCAGCCGGGACCCGGATCGCGCTCGCCGTGCGCGCTCCCGGGTACGCACCCCGCATGCTGCGCATCCTCCTGCCTCGGTCCGAGAGCCCCCACCGCCTGCCTCCGATCCTGCTCCAACCGGCAGGAGACTGGGCGGGGAGCGTGGTCGACGCGGCCGGCCGGCCCGCAGCCGGCGTCCGCGTCGCCTGGACCGCGGCCGGCATCGCCGGCCGGGAGCCGCCCGAGACGAGGACGGACGCGGAGGGTGGCTTCACGCTCCCGCCTCCGTCTCCGCCGGCGCCGGGACGCCGTGTCGTCCTCACGGCCGAGGGGCCGGGTGGGACCGCCGCGCTCGCCGTGAGGCCAGGCAGCAGGCCGACCGCGAAGATCGTCCTGGTGCTTGGGCGCGGGCACACCGTGACCGGCCGGGTCGTGGGGCCGGACGGCACGCCCCGGCGGGGCGTGTCGGTGCGCCTGGAACCCCGGTGGTCGGAGATCCCCGACCGGAGACGGCCCGGTCCCCACACCGCGCGGCTCCTGGCCCTCGGCGAGACCGCGCGTCTCGCGCTCACCACGGCCACCGACGCCGAGGGCTGGTGGCGCCTCGCCGGCGTGCCCGACGGCGTCTACGACGCCCGCCTGATCCTGGACGGCGCCACCGACTTTCCCGACGCACCGGTCCGGGTCGAAGGGTCCGACGTGGACGCGGGGGTCGTGCGATTCGGAGACGGCCACGCGCTGCACGGCACGGCCTGGGACGAAGCCGGCCGTCCCCTGGCCGGCGTGGAGGTCACGCTCCGGGAGGCCGAGGGGCATCCACGGATCCGCCGGGCCTCTACGGACGCGGAGGGCGCGTGGCGCCTGGAGGGCGTGCCCGCGGGATCCTGGCGGCTCGCCGCGCGCCGCCACGACCGTGCGCTCGTCCGGCTCGACGTCGAGGTTCCCACGACCGAGCCCCTCGACCTCGAGCTCGGCCACGGCGCGCGCCTCTCGGGACGCGTGGTGGACGCCGCAGGTCGACCCTACCGGGGCGTGTTCACGGTCCACCTCGAGGGCCCCACGCCACGGGGGCGGGAGCCTGGGACCACGTTCCGCGACGCCGACGGGCGCTTCCTGTTGGACGGCGTCTTGCCCGGCACCTGGACCGTGCGCGCGGTCACGCCGCGCGGCGACCTGGGCGCGACGCGCGCGCCCGTCGAGGTGCGACCGGGCGCGGCGTTCGACGTCACCGTCGTCCTCGGCCCGGGCGCCACGCTCACCGGGACGCTTCGCCGCGCGGACGGGCACGCGGTCGTCGGGGGGCGGATCGCCCTCACGCACGAGGATCGGCGCGCGACACGGACCGTCTCCACCGGTGCGGGGGGCGCCTTTCGCGCAACGGGGCTGGACGCGGGCCGCTGGCGCCTGGTCGCGCACGGCCGCGGCGGCGCGCCGGTCGTCAGGACCGTCGACGTCGCGGTCGGCGAGCAGCACGACCTCGACCTGGCCCTGGGTCCGGTCACGAGCCTCGAGGTGACCGTGCGCGGCGAGGACGGCGGGGTCCGGGTCGGCGCCTACGTCATCGTCCGCGCGACCGGCTCGCCGACGTCCCGCCCGGAGACGGTGCCGCGCACCGATACGAGCGGGCACGTCCTCCTCCAGGACGTACCGCTCGGACCCGTCGTGATCCGGGCCCGGACGCGGGCGGGCGAAGCCGGTCGAACGGAGGTCGAGGTCGCCGCGGGCCGAGCGCTGAGCGTCGAGGTGCTCGTCAAGAAGAGCGAGAGCCGGTCGGGCAACTGACGATCCGGTCGAGCAGGGGTCTGAGCACCTCGAACGTCCGCTCCGTCGCGCCCTTGCTCGCCACGATCGCCTCGCGGGCGCAGCGTCCGAGGGCCTGCGCGGCGGTGGGGTCTCGCAGCCACCCGGCCAGCGTCTCCTGGACGCCGGCCGGGTTGTCGGCCACCACGAGACCGCCGGCCTTGAGCAGCATGTCGACCTCGCCGCGGAAGTTCGACACGTACGGCCCCACGACCACGGGACAACCCTGGCTCGCCGGCTCCATCATGTTCTGCCCACCGTGCGGCACCAGCGTGCCGCCGACGAAGACGAGATCCGCGTGCGTGTAGGCGGCTTCCAGCTCCCCCACCGTGTCCAACAGCACCACGGTCTCGGGCGACGGGGGCCTGGAACCGTCGAGGCGGCTACGCCGGACCACCTCGACCCCCTCGCGCCGTACCTGCGCCTCGACGTGGTCGGCCCGCGACGGGTGGCGCGGCACGAGCAGGAGCCGGCAAGGGAGCCCCGCCTGCCCGAGGTGCTTCTTCATGCGCACGACCTGGCGCTCTTCGTTGGGATGCGTACTGCCCGCCACGAGCAGCGGAAGACCGCCCCCGTCGCCCAGCAGCCTCCCGAACGGCTCGTGCCGGCGATTCGACGACTGCATCGGGATGTTGTCGAACTTCATGTTCCCGGTCACGTGGAGGTTCGCAGGATCCACTCCGAGGGACCGGAATCGCTCGCCGTAGACGTCGAGCTGCACACGAAGACCACGGCGGGAACCCCACGCGGCGCCCCGCGCCGCGCTCCTCTGATGAACTCTCCCGATACCCCGTCCTTTTCGACGGAGACGACACTGTCGGGTAGAGCGAGGGTCCCGGCCAGGTGGCCCACCTCGTTGGGAATCTTCACGTCTCTTTCAAGCATCTTGAGCCCCTTATAAAAAAATTCAAGACAGGGAGCGCCGTCGTCAGAGGATTATGCCGAATCGGAGCGTCGATTAGGAAGGTGTTTCCCAATACGATACACATGCGCATAGAGCCGCCCTGGGTTAAGTCACGACTCCGGGGCGGGATCACTCGATGGGCGGATGGAGGGGAGAGATTAAGATTCAGATTGAGATTAAGGTTAAGAAAAGAAGAGAGCGCGGCGCTTCGCGCCGCGTGGTCACCGACTCTCCCGAAGGGCCTCGTCCACCTTGCGGTATCCCTCGTATTGGGCGGGAAGCTTGGACGGATGGACCCCCGAGGTGATGCTCTTGTAAAGCTCGTTGCGCTGCTTGTAGAGCTCGACGGACACACCGCCCGGCCCCACCTGCACCGACGGGATCCCGTAGCCCCCCCCCGGCTCGAGATTGGGACTGCCATAGATCGAGACGCTCGGCGCGGCCCAGTCATAATCGGGAACGGTTTGACCCACGAGGTTATAGGTCAAGAGTGAGACGGCTGAGCCGATCATGCCGGCCAGGAAAGGCCCGGCTGGACCGGCGAAGAGGGCAGTCG
>JAUXCH010000627.1 GCA_030618975.1 Planctomycetia bacterium | reverse complement strand
GGGCCCTTCCACCTCGCGGCGCGGGGCGAGGACGGAGCCGCCCTGCCGCCCCCCGCCGCCGTGGAGGTCGAGGGGGCCCAGGGCGAGTCCCCGCCGGGCGGCACGCCGGTTCCCTGCGCGCAGGCCGGTAGGGTCTTCGCCTCGACGCAGGCCGTCACGATCGATCCCGCGCCGATGGTGTCCGTCGATCCGCTGGCCGCGGCGGGCGACGCACGTCACGTGATCCTCGCCGTGCCCGCGCTGCTCGAGCCCGCGAAGCGTCTCGCGCGCCACCGCAGTGCGGAGGGCCTGCCGTCCGCCGTCGTCCCCGTCCAGGACGTCTACTCGGCGTACGGATTCGGCGAGGCGCACCCGGGCGCCATCCGGGACTTCGTCGTCGCGCTCCAGCAGCGCAAGGGCGCGCCACTCGGCTACGTCCTGCTCGCCGGCGACGCCAGCCTCGACCGCACCGACATGCTGCCCGAGTCGACGATCCCCGCGCCGATGGCGCGCACGATCTACAACGGAGCGACGCCCGCCGACCGGCTCTACGCAGGTCCCCCGGACGGCGGCGCGACGGGCGGGGCGTCGATCGGCCGCCTCCCCTTCCGCGACGCACGGACGATGGACGCGTTCGTCGACCGCCTCATTGCCTACGAAACGAGTCCGCCGGTCGATCCCTCGCGCCGCCGGCTCCGCTTCGTGACGAACGAGGCCCGCTTCGGCGCCTTCATCGACCGGTTGATCGAGACGATGTTTCGCAGCATCCTCACGACGAACATCCCCGCGGGCTACGACATCGAGGTCACGTTCGCAAGCCCCACCTCGCCCTACCTCTGGCCGCCGCCCGAGTTCGACGACAAGGTGATCGAGGGTTTCAACGCAGGCTGCCTCTTCTACACCTACGTGGGGCACGGCTTCGCCCACGGGTTCGACTCCCTGCACGTGGGCGACCGGCGCTTCCCCGTGCTGCACGTGGACGGGGCCGATCGGGTGCGCTGCGAGAAGACGCCCCCGGTGGTGTTCGTCGTCGCGTGCACCACCGCGACGTTCGACGATCCCCGGAGCCTGGGCATCGGCGAGACGCTGATGGCGAACCCCGCGGGACCGATCGCGTACTGGGGCGCCACGCGGATCTGCCACCCGGCCGCGAACACGCTCCTCGGGCGCTCGATCGCTCGCCACATGAGCCGCGAGGAGGGCCGGTGGCGGCTCGGCGACATCCTCGCGCACGCGCGCGACGAGGTCCTGGACCCGACCGGCGACTCCGGACGCGCCCTGATCGACATGGCACTGCGGGCCCTGGCCCGGGGCGCGCCGCCGGAGCGCCTCGCGCTCGAGGGCACGTGGATGTACACGCTGCTCGGCGACCCGGCCACCCGGATCGCCGTCCCCGCGTCCGACCTCGGGGTCGAGGCCGTCTTCGACGGAGAACGGACGCTCGAGATCACGGCGCAGATTCCGCTCGCGGACGGAACCGAGGTGCACCTCAGCGTGGAGGTGCAGCGAAACCGGAGGGCGCACGAACCCGTCCCGGTCGAGAACCCGCTCGACGAGGCGAGCTACGACCGCATCCGCGCGAACCACGACACGGTGAACGACCTGGCGCTCGCGCGCCACGTCGCCCGCGTCGAGCAGGGTCGCGTCGCGTGGTCGTGGCCGCTGCCCGACGACGTGACCGCACCGCGACTCGTCGTCAAGGCGTGGGCAATCGGCAAGGGCGACGTGCACCAGGGCGCCCGGGTGGTCGACGTACCGGATCGCTGACACCCAGGGGCGCGCTTCGGGGTCAGGCGAAAAACCGCGCCTTTCGCGACGTTGCCGGCGCCCGGGACGTCGCCGGGTTCGAGGTCCCGGACGCGAGTCAGTCGGACGCCGCCCCGGCGAGCCGCAGCGTCGCGGGATCCAGCCGCACGATCTTGCCGGCGATCACGTCGACCTCGCCGGTGCGCATCTTCTCACCCTCGTCGTACCCGAAGGTCCACCGGCCCGGCGGCAAGAGGCCGAGGAGGTAGCCACTCTCCTCGCCACTCTCCTCGCCGCGCACGTGCCAGCGAATTCGTGTCTCGCGGGTGTCGGCACCGCGAAGCCACCGGACGGTCGAGGCCCGCGAGCCGACCTCTCCGGGCAGGAACACCCAGCCCCCCTGCCTGAGCGTCACGTCGACCTCCCGCTCCTCGCCAGGGGCCAGTTCGAGATGGACGTCCACCTCCAGCCAATAGGGTCCCTTTCCGGCCGGCAGGTTGGCGCCGCCCACGCTCAGGCGGTTCTCTCCTGGACCGAGCGCCAACGAGACGACGCCGTGCTCGACCGGGTACCCGTGCCCGGTGCGGCCACCCTCGTCGTGACGCATCACCAGCACGTGCTTGGGAATGGGCGCGCCTTCGGCGACGAGGCGCAGCCGGACCACCGCCACGCTCCGGGGAGCCGGGCGCAACTCGACACGCGCCGTCACCAGGCCCCCGGTCTCCGGCACGACGACCTCGACGATGCCGCTCGGTTCGTAGCCTCGAGCCCGCACGCGGAATCGCTGTCGCACGCCGGGGGTGGCGCGGAAGGGACCGATCACCCTGGCCTCCTCGCCTACGGCCGGGATCGTCGTGCTCGTCGTCAGCCACGGCCGGATGCCGTCGTCGTCGACGCGCTCGATCCGCACGTACCCCGTCACGGGCGCGAGGCCCGTGCGCTCGTCCACGATCAGGAACCGGAACTCCCCGCCGGCGCCCAGCACGAGGCGGACGTTCTCATCGCCCGCTTGCACCTCGGCCTCGACCGGTCGGCCCTGCCGTACGTTGAACCCACGCGCCCGGATGTCGACCTTGCCGGGTCGCAACCCCTCGATCCGAAACCGCCCCTCGAACACCTCGGCCTGCACGAAACCGATCGAGGGATGGCGTGGGTCCAGCCCTCCGGCGCCACGCGCCCGGACCGTGCCTTCGGCGAGCGGCGTGCGACCGTCCCGTTCGAAGACCTGCCCCGCGACCGCGAGTCCCCTGTCCAGCTGTACCCGGAGGTGGAGCGCCCCGGACACAGGGCGGGCGAGCCATCCGCTCGCCCAGGGCACGGAGCCGTCCGCCCGCACGGCGACACGTCCCTGCCCCACCACGTCGAGGAAGCCCGTCGTCGATCCCTGCAGTGCCTGCACCCACTGCAGGACCCGGCCGTCCCGGCCTCGAAGCTCCGCCCGCTCCCACGGCGTCGGCACGCCATCCTGCGTCACGACGTCGAAGGTGATCCGCCACGTACCGTGGTCCGTCCCTTTCGTCTCCGCCTCCGCACCGTCCTGGTCCTCGGCCGTGGCGTCCGGTGCCCCGCGGAGCACCGGATCCAGCCGGATGGGCGGCAGCACCTCCTCGTCCCCCGGTGCAGACCGAGCCACCGCGTCGCCGGAGTCATGGCGGCCCGCCCCGCGCGAGAAGAACCACCACGCGGCGCCAGCTGCGACGAGCACGGCGAGAACCAGGACGGGACGGCAGACGACGGGGGGCGGCGGCGCCATTCCGTCGAGGGTACCGGAACTGGCTCTGGGCGTTCCCCCCTCGGTCCTCGCCCGGTACCCGGAGGACCCGGACCGACCGGTTCGACAACGCCTGCAGCGCACCGTGCGGAACCGAGGCCAGGCACGTCGCCCACGCCTTTCTGCCCGGGGTGGCGGATCGGCACCCCTCGGCCGGACCGAGGCTGCGAGCGCCCTGACGGAGGCACGGGACGCCGAGATCCGG
>JAUXCH010000229.1 GCA_030618975.1 Planctomycetia bacterium | reverse complement strand
CGGCCGAGCGCCCACAGCTGCTGACCGCCTGGGTCGGCCCCCACCGCAGAAAAGGCGACGAATACCGGTCCTGTTCCCACCGAGCTGCTGGTAACGACCTGCCGGTCACCGGTCTGCAAGTCGACCTGGATCAGCCCGTCATAGCCCGCCACCAGCGCCAATCCATCGGCTACGTAGAGATCTTCGATACCCACGGGCTCGGGGCCGCATTCTACACGGCCGCGATCGTCGCCGGCGCGCCCCACGGCCGCTTGCCGAGGTGCCCGAGGCAGGTGTTCAGGGGCTTTCCCGCTTGCGGATCTCGGCTCGGCGCACGAAGTCCGCCCAGTCCCGGTCCTGCTGCTCGGCGACGGCCCGGTGGACGTGGTCGTGCGTGAAGCCCAACTCGCGGTGCATCACGTCCCACGCGACTTCGACGGCGTCCTTCCACTGCTCCAGGTTCTTGTGGGGGTCGAGGTCGGTCGGGAACAGGGGGGCGCCCTGGTCGTCGCGCATGAAGTCCGGCAGGTCGTCGTGCCGCCCGAGGGGGCGGAGGCAGGTCATGTGGAGGTACTCCTCCAGCTCCTCGAGCGCTCCGGTCGCATGCAGCTTCCGGCACCGCTCCAGGATCTCCTCCCGCGCGTACCACGCGGTCAGGGCTTCTCGTTCGGCGTCCGTGAGCACGTCATCCTCCGTGGCTGCGGCGACTCGCGCCTCTCCTACGGCAGCTCCGCCCCGTCGCCGCCCGCCTGGGTGGGGGGGAAGTCGATGGCGAGCTCCTGGATCTCCTGCATGAGCCGGTCCCGCTCGTCCAGTCTCCCCTGCTCCTCGTGATCGGTCGCCGCCACGAGCAGGGCGTTCGCGAGGTGCCAGAGCATCGACTCGTCGGAGGCGTGCGCCCGGACGACGGTGCGCAGCTCGTCCAGGATCCGGTCGCGCTCCTCCCGCTGCCCGTCCTCCATCGCGTAGGTCGCGCTGTTCAAGAGGCCCATGGCGAGGTGGCGCCGGAGCCCCTCGTCGTCGGCGTGCGTGCGAGCCAGGCCGCGGAGATCCTCCAGGTAGCCCTCGCGCCCTTGCGCTTCGCGCTCGGCCCGGCTGTCGACGATGGCGTTGAAGAGCCCCATCGCGAGCATTCCCCGCAGGGGCTCGTCGTCCGGGTGAGCCTCGGTGAGAGCGCGGATCTCGGCGACGTGGGCCCGGCGGAGCTCGGCATCCCGGGAGGCCCGTCCCCGGCAGAGGTGACGGAAGAGCGCTGCACCCAGGCGCGCCCGCACCTCCGGCTCGTCGCCGCGTTCGGTGTACAGGGACCTGAGCGTCGCGAGGTTCTGCGGACTGAGAAGCTCGTCGGCGTCTTCCCCGTCGTTCGGAGCCGCCGGCGGGTTCGTTGCTTCGTGTTCACCCATGGTCGCGAGGGTACCGCCCTCGGCCGGGCCGCCCAAGGCCTCCCACGGGGCTCGGCGGCCGGGCCCGAGGGCGTCAGTCCGCGGGGGACGGGGGGCGCTCGAGCGCGGCGAGGCAGCGCGCGGCGGCCTCCCCGACCGTAGCGCGCGCCAGCTCCCCCGACCGGAAGTCGTAGGTCGGGTACTCGCTGCGGTCGCTGGCCAGTTCCTGGATGCGCGCCGTGTCTCGCGGGGTGCCGAGGGCACGCAGGGCATCCAGGGCACGGCCGCGGATCGCCGGATCCGGGCTGTCGAGGCCTGCCAGCAACGTGGGCGCCCCCTCCTCGACTCGGGCGGGGTGGTCCGCGGCCAGGCGCGCCAGGGCGTAGTAGGAGCCTCGCTCGAAGGGCTCCTCGCGGCAGAGGTGGAACAGCAGGTGGACGAACTCCGGAACCAGTGCGGGCACGGAGCGAAGCACTTCGCCGACGACCTCCGCGGCGTGCCAGCCCAGGCCGCCGGACTCGTCGTTCATCAGCCAGAACAGGCCCCGCACGAACCGCCGGACCCGGTCGAGGTCCTCCCCGGCGACCTCGGCGGCGGTGGGACCCGAGGCTTCGATCGCCCGCCACTGGATCAACGCGTCGTCGTCGTAGCCGAGCGAGAAGAGCAAGCGGAGGGCGCCCCGGGTCTCGCCGGCCCAGCGCACGACCGCCTCGAGGTCGCGCCGGGCGAGGAGCGCCGTCACCTCGGCCTTCCGTCGCCGTGCATTCACCTCGGGCTCCCGACTCACCGGTCCGACGTTCGACTCGAGGAACTCCCTCCACCGCAGTGTAGATCCGCGGTCCACCGCGCTCGCCGAGCGTCTCACCGATCCAGGTTCGGCGGTCTCGTGGCGTCCGGGTTCGGAAGGGGCAATCCCGGCACGCGGCGTACGATGCGGCTCGGAGCGCTATCGACCATGACCCTCGATCCCAAGGCGGCCCGAGAAGCCCGCGCCCGCCGGTTGGCGTACGCCAAGGAACACCTGCGCTGCCCCTACTGCAAGCGCAAGTTGGAGAGGTGGGATCTCCCTCCCCACCCCTTCTCCACGTGGAGCGCGGAGTACGTGTACATATGCACCAGCGAGGAGTGCTCGTACTACAAGGAGGGCGTGAAGCGGATCGCGGAGCAGGGCACCCCCGGCGGCGCCTACCGCTTCGTCTACGACCCGTCCCGCGACTGGTGCGGCCCCATGGCCGCCCGCGTCCCGCCCCGCTCCCGCGACTGACAGCGATCGGGGTCAGGTGATAATCCACGCTTTTCGCGGGAACGCGCCTCCCTCGAGGACCCCGCGGGTTGCCCGCCCCGCTCAGGTGATCTGGGCGGCGAGCGCCTCCACGCGTTGCCGGTAGTGGTCCAGGTCGGCGTCTCCGGCCTTGGCTTCGTAGCGGCGGAACTCCTCGAGCAGGGCCACTCCGTCGGCTTCCGTGAGGGCCTCGACCGCCATCGGGAAGAGGATCTCGTTCTCGGACCGGATGTGGCTGCGGAGGATCCTCACGTACTCGCTGATGTTTCGGTGGACCGTGCGCGCGCTGCTGTCCAGGCTTTGGGAGTAGCCCTCGAGGGCCTCGGCGATCTGCTGGGTGAGATTGCGGCAGGCCTCGTGCTGATCGCGGTGCCGGTCCACCTCCCCGTCGAGCTGCCCCTCGTGCTTCTGGGCGAGGAGGCCGAACATCACGTGCTCTTCCTTGTAGTGGTGGAAGCGGTCCGCGAACTCGCGGCTGACGTCCAGCGCGTCCCGGAAGAACTCCTTCGGCGGCCCCTCGTCCCGAACGATCTTCGTGGCCGCCCGGGAGAGCGTGTCGAGGTGCGTGAGGATCACGACGTGCTCGTCGAGGAGGATGTCGATGGCCTGCATGGGTCGTCTCCTGCGGGTGCGGTCGGGGCGGCCGAAGCCGCGGGAGCCCCTTCGTACCCGATTCCCCTCTCGCGACGCAAGCCTCGGGCTCGAGGCGGCTACAATCCCCGCCATGTGGGATCGGAGGCGTCCGCTCGGGTCGTTCCTGCCGGTGGCGCGCGCCCTGGCGGTCGTGGTCGCGGCCGTGCTCCTGCTGCGCGAGGAGGACACCCCCCCCGACGGGGACGCGTTGACGCGCGGCGACGGGGATCGGGCCGCGTTCCCGCCCCGCACGGCATCGGACGGGGAAGGTCCTCCCGGGCCTCGCCTCGCGGGGGCTCCGGGGGCGAGCGTCCCGAGGCCTCGGACGGACGCGCAGGTCGGCCGGGCCGCGATTCGCGGCGTCGTGCGGGATCCCGACGGCGAGGCGCGGCACAGCAGCATCGTGGAGCTCTCCCGCTGGGTGCCTCGCACCACGCCGCCGCGCGGCGAGGTCTTTCCGGTCTGGAAGTGGGTGGGGACACGGCGCACCGGGGGTGCCGGTCGATTCGCCTTCGAGGGGCTCGAGCCCGGGACGTACCGGGCCGAGGCGCCGGCGCCGCCCGGCCTGCTCGCCGTGCGTCAGCCCCTCGAGCTGGGCGGCGAGGACGCGGAGATCACCCTGCAGCTCCTCCGCGCCGTCGCCGCTCGGGTCGAGGTGGTGACCGAGACGGGGCAGCCGGTGGAGGGCGCGAGGGTGACGCTCTTCCCCAGACGCGCGGCGAACACCCTGGGAAGCGCTGTGACGGGCGCCGAGGGGACGGCGACGCTCGAGGGTGTCGATCCTCGGTGGAAGTGCCGCCTGGTGGTCTCGCCGCCTCGATCCCTCGAGATGGACCTGTTCGATGCCGTCCGCGCCCCCTGGATGCCGGGTGACGAGCGGGTCGTGCTCGAGCGCGCGTACGGCGTGGCCGGTCGCGTCGTGGACGAGCAGGGAAACCCCGTCGCGCGGGCCGTCGTGGCGAACCTGAAGGCGGGGGACGGGAACAAATGGGCGCTCCACCGCACGGCGGACGACGGCACGTTCCGGATCGGACGGCTGCGTCCGGGACCGGTCACGCTGCGGGTGGGGCTGCCGGGTACGCAGTTCCCCGCGTTGTCGACGAGCGTCACGGTGGAGGCCGGCCGCGACGATCTCCTGCTCACGGTGTCGCGTGGGGCGACGCTGACGGTCGCGATCACGAACTGGCCGATCGAGACCTTCGTCGCCGGCGGCCTCGGTGCCATCGTCCTGACACCCGTGGGCCGACCGCGTGAGGCGCGCGAGTTCAGGATCGAGTCGGACGCGACGGCACAGGCAACGGGCCTCGAGGAGGGCGTGGACTACGTGCTCTGGGGCCGGTTGCGCGGGTTGCCGGGGCACTACCTCCACGCGACGGGGGTACGCGCTTCCGAGGAACCCCTCGAGGTGCGCATCGAGAAGGGGGGGAGCCTCTCGGGGCACGCGCGGTGTCCGGACGGGGTCGAACCGGTGCGGGCGTTCCTGCTCGGTCCCGGCGTCTGCATGGGAGGCACGTCAACGTTCGTCGAGGGCGTATTCCGCATCCGTGGCGTGCCGCCGGGCCTGTGGACGCTCCGCGTGCTCGGGACCTCGACCGGCTCGTCCATCGGAGACTCGTGGCGCGACGTCTGGTGGGCAAAGTGCCCGGCCTCGGCAGGCGACGAGGTCGAGGTGACCCTGGAGCGCTTCGGGGTCAGGTGATAATCCACGCTTTTCGCGGAGGGGAGACGAGACGGCAGGCATCTCGCAGTGCGCTGCACCGGCGCGCCGCCGAGCGCGTGTCGGGGGTCGAAGAGGTCCGCTGCGAGATCGAGATCCCGTCCGACATCTTCCGCACCTGACCGCTCGCGCGCCCGACCCCCTCACTTCGCGGCCGGAACCCGCAGGATCTCGCGGAACTCGCCCGATGTCGCCGCGGCGAGCGCGCGCATCAGCGCCGCCATGACGCGGAGGTTCTCCGACAGGTTCGGCAGCCCCCGGTCCTCGTTCGCCAGCGACAGGCCGATGGTGTGGATCGCCGTACGCCGGGTGCGTGTCCACGCCCGGACGCTGGCGAGCAGCCCGTCCTGGGTCCAGTACCTGCCGGCCGTCGGATTGCCGTCCGTGAGCAGGTAGATGGTGTCGAACTGGGGGTTGTTCGCGAAGGCCGCTTCGAGCGCTTCGTAGAGAAACGTGTCGCCCTGGGGCTCGGCCATCATCCGCTCCGCCCACTTGGCAGCCGACTTGACGTTCTTCGGCGAGGCCTCCACTTCCTCCTTCTTCCAGGCGGACGGCTTCTCGGAGAAGACGATCACGTTGAACAGCGTCTCGGGCGTCAACTGGCCGAGCACCGACTGGAGTTCGCTCAGCGCCACGTCGATGCGGTGCGTCTCCTTGCGCCACGGCCACGTCATCGAGGACGACGCGTCGACCAGGAAGACGACGCGGTCGCTGTGGACCGTGAATCCGTGGTACGTCGGGAAGGTCATGGTCTCCGGCGTGCCGGGACCCTGGCCGGCGAGCCAGGCGGCCCACGCCTTGGGGTCGTATCCCAGCTTCTTGCCGCAGATCGCTTCGAGGGCCGTGGCCGCGACGTGCCGTGTGCGCACGCGCGGATCGGTCAGGAGCCCGATCAGCGCCTTCGCGAGGGCACTCCGCTTCAAGACGCCGACCCGGAGGGCGACGGTCTGCCGCACGTAGGCCTCGTCGTCCTGCATCAACGCGCGTACGGCGGCCTCGACCTCCGCGTCGAAGGGCTCGATCCCCGGAAGCGCCTCCGCGGCCCCGAGGCGCAGGCGCCAGTCGGCGTGCCGGGCCGCCTCGAGGAGGGTCGCCTTCGCGTTCTTGCCCGAGGCCCTCACGAACGCTCGTAGAGCCCGGTACGCCACGTCCCCGCCGTCGTCCTTCGCCGCGTGCTTCGCGTAGAGGTCCGCGATCCGCTCGGTGCACGACGCGTCGGCTTTGAGCGCCAGCGAGTCCAGGCAGGCGCAGACGACCTCCGACTTTTTCGCCGCGAGCCCGGGCCCCGTTCGCCACGCCCGGACGGTGTCGCTCAAACGCTGGGCCAGGTACTCCCCGAACGCTTGCCAGAGGGTCGGATCCTTGGCTTTCGACAAGGTCGCCAGGATCCCGTCGAGGGTCTTCTCGTCGGCCATCTTCAGCAGCGAGCGCAGCGCGTAGAGGCGATGATCGCCGGGGGTGGCGCGCTTCTTGAACAGACCGAACAGGAAGCGCTGGGCCGTCCGACAAGGGGCTCGCTCGAACTCCTTCAGGATCTCGAGCCGGCGCTCGCCGGCCTTGAGCGTCTTCTTCTTCGAAAGCTCCTTGAACTCGTCCGCGCGCTCCTTGGCCCACGCGTCCGTCGACGTGGCCCCCGTCGAGCCGTCGCCGTACGCGCATGGGCTGCCGAGAAGGAGCGAGGCGGTGAGCAAGCCGATCGCGCCAACCCACCCGTGGAGGCTCTTCATGCGGCCCATGGTAGGTCGCACGCGGTCCGGGAAACAGGGCCGAGACGACGTGCGGCGACCCGAGCGCCGAGGCTGCCGCGGCGCCGCGGTGCGCGGATGGAGTAGGCTGGACGGGTTCTCCGAGGAGGGGCCGAGATGCCTTCCCGCCGGTTGGTCCTGGCAATCGCCGTGTTCGCCGCAGCGATCTGGGGCCTCTTCCTCGCGTTCCCCGTCCCTCCCCGCGTCGACGATCCCGCCGACGCGTTGCATCGCCACGGTGACGGGCAGACCGCGGAGGCGGAGCTCCGGGGACATCCGAGCGTGGCGGCTGAAGACGAGACACGCGCGCGCGGTCGGGGCGTGGTCGCAGGACTCGTCCTGGACGCGGAGGGGCATCCGGCCGTCGGCGTGCCCGTCCGAGCCCGCCGCGAGTGGGAGCCCTACCGTCGCAACGTGCTCGAACTGCCCGCGCCCGGCGACGGACCCCGCGCACCGCCCTTCGACCGGTCCGCCGTATCCGACGCGCACGGCCGCTTCCGGATCGAGGGGTTGGAGGAGGAGGTCCGTACCTGGGTCTGGGCGCTTCCGGCGCCGCCGCACGCGAGCGCGCGCGCCCTCGCGACGCCCGGCGCGGACCGGGCGGCCCACGTGACACTCCACCTCGGGCGCGGCGCGCCGCTTCGAGGTCGCGTCGTCGACGCGAGCGGTCGCGGTACCCCGGCCTGGATCGACGCCACGCTGCCGTATCGGAACGAACACCGG
>JAUXCH010000209.1 GCA_030618975.1 Planctomycetia bacterium | reverse complement strand
GCCGTACGCGACGTAGGTCTTGTTGATCGCGGCGGAGAGTTCGGCCAGCTCCTTGTCGAAGGGGGTCACGACGGCCACGGTGCCGTGGTCGTGGTCGATGTGCGCGAAGCGCCCCCTGCCGAGCGCGGCCAGCTCGCGGTAGCCGGACGCGTCGCCATCGTCCGCCCCGCCGCAGTAGATCGCGTTCACGACGATGGCGCGCGCGGCGGCGGCCTGGGCCTGCTCGCGGAAGGGCTTGATCGGATCCTGGTCGGCGGACTCGTTGCCGGCCACGAAGAGGATGCGGACGGCGTCGTTCCCGCTCCAGGCAAGGTGGTCGAGCGCGTGCGCGACGACGCGTCCCACGTACTCCTCGCCTCCCCGCGTGGTGAGGGCGAACAGCTTCTCGCTGATCAGGTCGAGGTCGCGCGTGAGATCGGACTGGAGGAGGACGTGTCCCGCCTCGTCGTTGCCCGGGCTGCCGTAGGTGAGGAGCGCGACGCGGAGGTCGGGCGTGGGCTTCGCGGTGGCGAGCTCCGACACGACGCTCCAGAGCTTCTGCCGCGCCGCGTTGATGAGGCCCTGCATGCTGCCCGAGGTGTCGAGGCAGATCACGAGGTCGACGGGCTTCGGCGGCTCGGGCTGCGCGAGGTTCCCGGGCGCGGGGAGCTCGTCGGAGCGCGCGGTGGATTGCGGCGCGAGGAGGAGAACGGCGGCGGCGAACGGAAGAAGGAGCAGGAGCAGGCGATGCATGGCGAGGACCTCCGGTGTCGTGGCTCCCCTTGAGACGCTGTCCCGGCGCCGCCGTTCGCAAAAGGCCTGCAACTCGCCGGGAGTCCCCATCTGCAGGCCCCCGGCGCCTTCAGGGTCCGGGCGCGGTTTCGAGGGCCGCTTCGAGGACGGGATGCGGCGGGCCCTTCCTCCGCCAGGCGGCCATCACGGGCAGGTGCACGCGCGGGCGCACGAGGGGTAGCGCGACGACGCCCCGCCGGCGCGGTCCCTCCTGGTCGAGCGTGGCGATGGCGGACACGCCGAGGCCGGCCTCCACCAGGCCGAGGATCGCGGTGGCCGTGCCGGCGGTGATGGTGCGCTCGGGCGTCACACCCTGCTCGGCCAACGCCCGCACCTGCATGTGGTGGGCGAGGAGGCCCGGCGTGTAGGTGATGAAGGTGTCGTCGCCGATCTCGGACAGCGACGCCTGACGCCGCTTCGCGAGTCGGTGGTCCCGCGGCACCACCAGGAAGCCGTGGAGCGTTCCGATGCGCTTCGTCGCAACGGTGTCCGGCACGTCGGGGAGGTGGTTCACGAGGAGGTCCGCCTCGCCCGAGAGCAGGGCGGAAACGTCGGGCGAGCCCAGCTCGCCCAGGTGGATCTCGGCGCCGGGACAGCGCTTGCGTAGTCTCCGCACCCAGGCCGGCATCAGGTCGCGCAGCAGCATGTTGGCCGCGCGGATGTGGATCTCGCCCTCGAAATCGGTGGCCCGGATCGCGCGGACCACCGACGGCAGCCCCTCGAAGAAGGGCACGACGAACACCTGGAGCTGACGTCCTGCGGGCGTCAGCTGCATGCGGTCCTTCGCCACGCGTTCGAACAGCTTCACCCCCAGCTCGGCCTCCAGCTTCTTCACCTGCTGGTGCACCGCGGGTTGCGTGATGGGGTACGGGAACGCACGGGCCGCCCGCGCGTAGCCGCCGGTCTTCGCGACCCAGTAGAAGCCCTCGAGACGGTGCAACTGCATCATGAAGCACAGCTTATCAATAGAATCACAATCATTACGGTGCATTTTGCCTTGCGATGCCCCAGACTTCACTCGTCCGCATCGAAAGGAGCCACCCCATGCGAAGCGCACCGTTCCTGTTCGTGCTCGCCCTGGGCGCGCTGCTGGTCACGGCTGCCACCGAGACCCGCGCGGCGCCGGAGGACGAGATTCAATCCACCATCGAGGTGGAGCTCCCGCGGGGCGAGTTGAGGATCGAATCCCACCTCGTCACCGTGGACATCACGCCGGGATTCGCGACCACCACGGTCGACCAGATCCTGGTGAATCCCCAAGGCAAGGACGTGGCCGCCCAGTGGGCCTTCCCCCTGCCCGAAGAAGCCGCCCTCTCCGAGCTCTCCGTCCTGACGGGGGAGCAGCACCTCGAGGGCGAAGTCGTCGAGAAGCAGAGAGCGCGCGAGATCCTCCGCCAAGAGGCCGATGCCGGCAACACGGCGGCGCTCGCGGAGCAGGACGGCTTCATCGACTACCGTGTCGAGATCACGAAGGTCCCCGCTCACAGCCGCGTGACCGTGCGGCTCGTCTACGTGCAGCCCGTGCGCGTCGACGCCGGCGTCGGCCGGTACGTGTATCCCCTGCGGGAAGGGAATACGCGCTACGAGGGCCCGTCGTCCTTCTGGACGATGGACCGCGCCGTCGAACGGGAGCTGAGGTTCGACGTGACCCTCCGTGCCGCGTTCCCCGTGGACGCGATGAGCTGCAAGAGCCACCCGGGCTTCCGAGCCCAAGCCGGCGAGGGCGACGTGTGGAAGGGCAGCGTGGCCCTGCAGGGCGCGCCGCTCGAGAAGGACTTCGTCGTGTACTGGCGCCTCGCACCCGACGCGCCCGCTCGTCTGGAGCTCCTGACGCACCGCGCCGAGGGCGCTGCCGAGGGAACCTGGCTCGCCGTCGTGACGCCGGGCTCGGACTTGTCGCACATCGAGGGCGGCACCGACTGGGCGTTCGTGCTCGACGTCTCGGGCTCCATGAAGGGGGAGAAGATCCGCGTCCTCCAGCGCGGGGTCGTGCGCGCCCTCCAGGCGCTCTCGCCCGACGATCGCGTCCACGTCGTCGCGTTCGAGTCCACCGCGCGCGACGTGACGCCAGGCTGGGTGACGATGGACGCGGCCGGCATGACCCAGGCGCAGAAGGCCGTCATGAGTCTTCGTGCCGGAGGCAGCACCAACGTCTTCGAAGGTCTCGAGCGCGCCTACGGGCGACTCGACGCGGACCGACCGGCGGGGATCATCCTCGTCACCGACGGGGTCGCCAACACGGGGCCCCACGAGTACCGCGATCTGATCGAGCTCGCGCAGCGATACGACGTACGCCTGTTCACCTTCGTGATGGGGAACAGCGCGAACGTCACCCTGCTCGAGGACCTGGCCACGCGGACCGGAGGCCACGCGGCCTCCATCTCCGCCGACGACGACGTCGAGGGACAGCTCCTGCTGGCGCAGGCCCGCATGTCCCACGAGGCGCTGCACGGCATCGAGATCGAACTCGAGGGCGCGGTGGCCCGCCACCCGGCGAAGTTGCCGAGCCTGTACCTGGGCCAGCAGCTCGTGGCCGTCGGCCGCTACGACAAGACCGGCCCGTCGACCCTGAAGGTGAAGGCGAAGATTTCCGGCAAGCCGGTGACCTGGACGCTCCCCGTGGAGCTATCGGAAGCCGACGACACCGTCCCGGAGATCGAACGCATCTACGCGTACGCGGCGATCGAAGACCTGCAGCGCGAGGCCTGGCTCGCGACGGGCAACGAGGACGAAGCCCGGGGTGCCGTGCTCGATCTCGCCCTGAAGTACTCGCTCGTGACGGACTACACCTCCATGATCGTGGTCGAGGACGATCGGAAGGCCGTCCACGGCATCGGCAACGACAACGCAGAGCGCCGGGCGCGAGAGCGCGAGGCCGCCGCACGGCGCACGCGCCAAGGTCACCGCCCGCAGGTGGTGACGGGGCAGCGCCCGCTCGGCGGAGGCCGCGCGGAGCACGCCCCCACCCGCTACGCACGCAGACACGCGGGCGGCAGCGGCGGAGGCGGAGGCGGTGGTGGTGGCGGAGCCGGCGCGATCGGCCCGGCGTACCTCCTGGTCGCCGCGGGCCTCGGAGTGCTCGCCTGGCGGCGTCGGAAGAAGCGCGCGTGACCGCGCACCCGACTCCCTTCTGGACGTCGGCGGCGGTGGCGCTGGGACTCGTCCTGGCAGCCGCCGCCGCGTCCCTCCTGCCCGGGCCCTTCGTGCTCGAACGGGAGGCGCTGGCGGGCGGCGAGCTCTGGCGGCTCTGGACCGGGCACCTCGTGCATTTCACGTCCGGGCACTTCCTGCTGGACGTGGGCGCCGGCGCCCTCCTCCTGTTCTTCGTGCGCTCCCGCGGCGCCGCGCTGCTCCTGCCCCCGATCGTGGGACTCGGCGTCCTGGCGCTACGTCCGGATCTCACCCACTACGCCGGGCTCTCGGGCGTGCTGAACGGTTGGACCGTGCTCCTCGCCGTCGACCTGGCGCGGACGACCCGCGGGCTCGAGCGGGGACTCGCCGCCGGCCTGCTGGTCGGCGTGATCGGCAAGGCGCTCTTCGAGGCCCTCACGACCACGTCGGTCTTCACCTCGACGGTCGCCATGGGCGGGGAGACCGTCTACGTCGCCCACCTCGTGGGCGCGCTGGCCGGGCTGGTGCTCGCCGGCGTCGGGTGCCTCGGCCGAACGGTCCGGGCGCCGCAACCCGCCCTTCGATAGGCTGTGTGGGCGGCCGCCGGCCGGTTGCCTCGGGAGGAAACCGTGAGACGCACTGCGCTGAGGATCCTCATCGGCTCCGTGGTGGCAAGCGCCCTGCTCGGAATCTGGGCGCTCCTGAGCGGCGACTTCGGCGAGCTCGAGCGGAAGGTCCTGCTCACGAGCCTCTGCGTCTCGGGCGCCAGCATCCTCGCAATGGCGTGTGCCGCCGCGTGGGACAAGGGGCCATGGCCGCTCATCCCCCGCGCGGGCATGGGGCTCGCCATCGGGGGTTTCGCCGTCCTGATCGTGCTCATCTGGAGCGAGACGGAAGCCGAGGAGGCGTGGAAGAGCGCGGCGAGCCTCCTGATCCTCGCGACGGCGGCAGCCCACGCCTCGCTGCTCGGGCTCGCGCGCCTGAAGCCCCGTCCCGCGTGGCTCCTCCCGGCCGCCTGGCTGTCCGCGACCCTCCTCGCGGCTCTCCTCATCGGATCGATCTGGGGGGAGTGGGACGACGACGACGTGGGGCGCTGGATCGGCGTGCTCTCGATCCTCCTCTGCGCCTTCACGATCCTCGTGCCGATGTTCCAGCGCGTGGGGCGGACGGACGAGGTCGCGTCGAACGCCCGCGTCCGCTTCTGCCCGGCTTGCGGCCAGGCGCTCGACGCGCCGTACGGCGACGTCGCGTGCAACGGGTGCGGGGCCGGCTTCCGGATCGCGTCGCGGACGGGTCTGCCCGGTCAGGCCTCTTCTTCGTCCTCCTCGTCCTCCTCCTCGTCGACGTCGTCTCCCTCGTAGTCCTCGTCGAGGTCGCCGCCGACCTCCTCCGCGGCGTTCCTCTCGACGGAATCCTCGAAGGACTCTTCGAGCGTCTCCTCCTCGTCGCGGGTCACGGCGCGGCGCTGCGACCTGGCCACGGCGAATCCCAGGCCGGCCAACATCAGGAGGAAGGACAGGACGAGGAGGAGCGTGCCCGGGCGGGAGGAGGAGGCTGTCGCGAGGAGCCGTCCCGAGGCGTCGTAGCGCTCCTCGCCGATGCGGGCGAGCGCGATCCGCCCTTCCGCGACGTCCTGGACCCGCCAGCGCGTGACGATGCGCTCCGTGGGATCGTCGTCGGGCACCGCGTCGACGAGCGTCACGATCCCGGAGCGGGCCACGCCCACCTCGCGCTCCAGCACGCGACCGTCGAGGCCCATCTCCGTCGCCTGCCCGAGAACGTCGCGGAGGCGCTCGGCCGGCACGGCGTAGAGGCGGGCACCGTGGCTGACGCGGTGCACGGCCCCCTCGACCAGCTGGCGCGGCGAGGCCCATCCGCGCGCGTCGGGCGACCACGCGAAGAAGACCCACTTCGGCCCCTTCCCCTGACAGTCCGTCAAGCGAGGCGGCATCACGATGCAGGCGCCGCCCCACAGCTTCTTCGGCTTCAGCCCGGCGTTGAGGGCGAGGATCTCGCGGTGGCGCACGGCACTGCCCAGCTCGCGTTGGGCGATCTCGCCGAGCGTCTCGTTCTCGCGAACGACGTACCGCCAGGTCACGCAATCCACGTAGACGCCCAGGTCGATCAGGGCCTCGTGCTCCACCCGGTGCCGGCTCTCGGGCGCCGCACGCGAGGCCTCCGCGCGCGCGGCAGTCCCCGACAGGACGGCAAGCAGCAGCATCACGGCCACAGCCGCGAGGCAGGGTCCCGGCTTCCATCTCGTCATCACGTCGATCGTCCTCGAACGCCCGCTCCCGCTGCGAGTCTACGCCGGGATGCCGTGCGCGTTGGCGGAACCCGGAGGACGAAGGAAGGAGTCAAGAGAGCGACGTAGCGTGCCGATCATCGGTACTGTCGTCGTGCCCGTTCGACTCGTCAGGACGGATCCACCACCCGCCCGAGGAAGAGGACCTGGCCCGTCACGCCGTGCCGGATCAGGAACAGGAACGGCCGGTCTGCGGTGAACGACACGGGGTCCTCGGGCCTGGGTGCCGCGCTGAGACGCATGCCCACGGCGGTCGCCGCCGCCGCCTCGGTGCCCGCCTCGTCGACCGCCACGAACGCCTTGTGCACGACGATGCCGATGAAGAGCGGCTCCTTCTCGGTCATCTTCGAGAAATCGGCGCGGCTCGCCGAGAACGCGTCCTCCATGCCCATGGCGGCGAGCGTCTTCGTCAGGTCGAAGGAGGACGTGAACTCGTACTTGGGGAACTGCACCGCCACCTTCGCGCTCTGCATGTCCCGGATCCAGCCGTCGATCGCGGCGGGTGTGAGCTTCGCCTCGACGGACGGCAGGCCGTCGCGCGCCCTCGGCAGGACGACGAACATCGACATGGCGCCGCGCCGGTAGGGCATCTCGAGCACCTGGAGATCCTCGGTGCCGAGGTAGCGGAACCGGGCCGTCCGACGCATGAGCCGGGCCTCGACGTCGGTGCCGTCGGCCCTGTGGAAGGGCGCATCCTGCGTCGACTTCTCCTGGAAGGGCTCCATCCACGAGCTCTTGAAGTAGATCGCGTTCACCAGGACGAGCCGTGTGTCGGCAGTGGGCGTCCCGCCCGGGAGGAGATCCTGGATCCGGTCGTGGGTCTGCTCCTCGACCCAGCCGTTGATGCGCTGCCGCGCCGCGTCCGGGTCGCCCTGGATGTCGAGCTGCTCGAGACCGGCGCCGTAGACCGTCTCCATCTGCTCGACGAAGGGGGGGCGGAACGAGAAGCCGGTCTGTCCGAAGAGCCGGTTCGCGATGGCGATCTCGTAGGCGGGGATCTCCTGCGCGTCCGGCCCGTGGCCGTCGCGCACCCGCGGCGCCTCCATGGCGACGCCCAGCCCCTGGAACCCGACGCCCAGGCCCGTGGACGGGAAGTGGAACACGTCGTCCATCTGGGTCGCGGTGTTCCCCGCCGCGCCCTCGCGCGTCATGGCGAGACACGCGGAGATCGAGTACGGCGACAGGAACAGGTTTCCGCTCCCCCCGCGCAGACGTCCGTACAGATCGCACGCGAAGGCCGTGTTGCCGGAGACGACGGGCGCCACCTCCGGAACGGGCTCCCCGGCGAAGACGACGAGGGCGAGGAGGGGCAGGAGGGCGAGGACGCGCAGGGCGGTCATGGTTCGGCTCCGGGGGGACCGGCGCCATTGGACACCGAACCCGTACCCCGGTTCCAGGGCCGACCGGCTCGCTACTGCTGGATGAGCACCATCGTCCAGTAGGTGCCCCCGGGAGACTGGTAGACGCCGATCACGCAGTGCGTCATCTGGCCGTCCAGGATGTTCGCGCGGTGGCCCGCCGAGCCCATCCAGCTCGCCATGACCGCCATCGCGGTCGACTGCCCCTGCGCGATGTTCTCGGCCACGGCGGTCCAGGAGATGCCGG
>JAUXCH010000675.1 GCA_030618975.1 Planctomycetia bacterium | reverse complement strand
AGGTCGTGCGGCATGCGGGCCTCGAGCAGGGCGAGCCCCGTCCGGGAGATCGACGGCCCCAGGGCGCGGAGCGCTGGCGCGTCGCCGCGCTCGCGCGCCGCGGCGCCCGCGAGCAGGGCCGGCCGCATGCCCGAGAAGGCGGGCGCGGAGCCGCCGGGCATCGCCCGGCGCACTCCGGTGCCCGCCGGGGCGCGCCCCGAGGACGAGCAGGCGACGAGCAGGAGGGCGGCCAGACCGAGGCAGGCCCGGCCGAGGCAGGCCCGACCGAGGCAGACCAAGCCGAGGCAGGCCCGGCCGAAGCAGACAGGGGCCGGGAACTGCGGGCTCAAGCCTCGCTCGCCCGGGGGGTCCAGGCCCGGATGCGCTCGTCCAGGAAGGCCGCCAGCGCTTCGGGCGCGACGCGGTCCTGGGCCATCGTGTCGCGGTCGCGCACGGTGACCGTGCCGTCCTCCAGCGTCTGGCTGTCGATGGTCACGGCGAAGGGCGTCCCCGCCTCGTCCTGGCGGCTGTACCGGCGGCCGACGGTGCCGCCCTGGTCGTAGAAGCAACGGTAGATCGTGCGGAGGCGTTCGAAGATCTCGCGCGCCTTCTCCGGCATCCCGTCCTTCCGGACGAGCGGGAACACGCCGACCTGGGTCGGTGCGAGCCGCGGGTGCAGGTGGAGCACGGTGCGGGTTTCGCCGTTCGGCTTCACCTCCTCCTCGTACGCGTCGCAGAGGAGGGTGAGGAAGCAGCGGTCGACGCCCGCGGACGGCTCGATCACGTACGGGACGACCCACTCCTTCTTCGCTTCGTCGCGATAGGCGAGGCCGCGGCCGCTGCCCTCCTGGTGCGCTTTCAGGTCGTAGTCCGTGCGGTTGGCGACACCCTCGACCTCGTCCCAGCCCCAGGGGTAGAGGTACTCGATGTCGCCGCACGCCTTCGCGTAGTGGGCGCGTTCGTCGTCGTCCTGCTCGCGGATGCGAAGGTGCGAGGCGCGGACGCCGAGCGACTTCCACCACTCGAGGCGCTCGTTCTTCCAGTACTTCCACCACTCGTCGTCGGTGCCCGGCTCGCAGAAGAACTCGAGCTCCATCTGCTCGAACTCGCGCATGCGGAACAGGTGCCCGCCCGTGACGATCTCGTTGCGAAACGCCTTTCCGATCTGCCCGATGCCGAAGGGGATCTTGACGCGAGTCGACTCCATCACGCTCTTGAAGTTGACGTAGATCCCCTGCGCGGTCTCGGGGCGCAGGTAGATGGTGGAGGCGTCGTCTTCGACGGCGCCCACCTTCGTGCGGAACATGGCGTTGAACTGCCGCGGCTCGGTCAACTCGCCACCGCACTCCCCCGGCTTCTTGGAGGGCTTCTTGGGGCACACGGCCTGGTCCAGCTTGTCGGCGCGGAACCGGGCCTTGCACTTCTTGCAGTCGACGAGGGGGTCGTTGAACCCCTCGACGTGGCCCGAGACCTCCCACACCCGGGCGGCCATCAGGATGGAGGCGTCGAGGCCGACGACGTCCTCGCGATCCCGGACCACGGCCCGCCACCAGTCGTCCTTGATCAACCGCTTCAGCTCTACGCCGAGCGGGCCGTAGTCGTAGGTCGCCTGGAGACCGCCGTAGATCTCGGAGGAGGGGAAGACGAAGCCACGGCGCTTGGTGAGCGCCGCGATGCGGTCCAGGGTCGCGGTCTCGGTCACGGTCGAAGCTCCTGTCGGCGGGGCGGGCGGGGCCGGTCCGGGGCGCGTTGTACCCGTGGCTCGGCCCTCGGCGGCGTCCTGATGCCACCCCGACTGCCAGGCCGCGAGGGCCTACACCCACCCTCCGACAGCCCACCGGGCCCAGGATGACGGCTGAGTGACACGTCCCACCGGGTTCGCAAGGTCGTTGTTTGCACCACAACATCTTGGGGAGGAACGGGTGAATGACCCCATCGGAACCCCACCCGTCGTAGTGTCCGCGGATTTCGACGGCGGTCGCAACCCCTTGGGCACCAAGCATTTTGGAGTTTGCACCTCGGCGGGGTGTCCCTGAGAATTCACAAGGTGCGGAATCCCCGTCGCTCGGCTCCGATGCTTCGGAGGGGGCCGGAGGCAGATCCCGCACGAGGGAGGTGGGCATGGGTACGACGACGCTGTGGGCGCAACGGGTCGGGACGGAGCAGGCTGCGGCCGGCGACGGCGGATCGCCGCCGGCCAGGCGACGCACCGCGAAGCGGGGCCCGGACATGTCCGGTGTCTGGGAAGAGTTCAAGCGGACCGGCGACAACGGCCTCCGGAACCAGCTGGTGGAGAACTACCACTACCTGGTCAAGCTCATCAGCAACCGGATCGCCTGCCGCCTGCCGCGCTCCATCGACGTCCAGGACCTCAGAAGCGCCGGCGTCTTCGGCCTGATGAGGGCCATCGAGAACTTCGACCTCGCTCGCGGCACACCCTTCGAGTCGTACTGCGCGACGCGCGTGCGCGGCGCCATCCTCGACGAGCTGCGCCGCCAGGACTGGGTACCGCGCCTCGTCCGGCACCGGGCCGGCACCTTCAACGTCGCCTTCAGCGAGCTCAAGCAGCAGCTCGGGCGGGAGCCTGCGGCCCACGAGACCGCGGCCCACATGGGCGTGAGCGTGGACGACGCGGAGAGGCTCCGCCGCGACTCCAACCTCACGCACGTCTACAACCTGACGCCCCTGGAGGACGGGGAGGACGAGTCCCGTACCCTCCGTCGCCTCGACGTCCTGATGGACCGGGGGAGCGAGGTCCCCTTCGAGCGGATGGTCGCCCGGGACCTGGCCAAGGCCCTGGTGGACGTCCTCGTCGGACCCGAGCGCACCGTCATCGCCCTCTACTACTACGAGGGGCTGACGATGAAGGAGATCGGCCGCGTCATGGGGATCTCGGAGAGCCGCGTCTGCCAGATCCACACCAAGACGCTCAAGAAGCTCAAGGTCCACATCGACAACCTGGGCGAGACGGCCCGGCTGAGCCTGGTGCGCTAGACGCGAGTCCCGTTCGACTCGGCGCTACGCGCCTCGCTCAGGGCCACCACTTCGTGGTGGATCCGTGGACGGCGGGCTTTGCCCGCCGGGTATCCTCGTCCGCCCCCTCCCGGAGCGGACGCTTGGATCACTTCCATCATCAGGACGGGCGGCTGCTCTGCGAGGACGTGCCGCCCTCGGCGATCGCCGAGGCCGTGGGCACGCCCGTGTACGTGTACTCGAAGCGGACGGTCCGCGACCAGGACCAAATGAATACCTGAATGAAATAGTGTTGTAATTAATATTCATGTACGTGAAATAAAACACTTAAGGGATTTCAATAAAAATACAAAAAAGTATTATTATTATAAATTCTATATCCTAATTTTTTATAAACTGACAATGT
>JAUXCH010000767.1 GCA_030618975.1 Planctomycetia bacterium | reverse complement strand
TTCGCGAGCCTCGCGGCTCAGATCGCAAAGGGCGAGGACGGCCTCCTCGGCCCGCTCCGGGGGAAAGACGACGAGCGCGGCGTCGCCGATGAACTTGACGACGCGAACGCCGGCCGGCTCCAGGCAGGCCGCACAGAGCCCGTAGAAACCCTGGAAGAAGGACGCGACGCGGAGGTCGGCTTCGGCAGAGGCCCACTCGCCGAAGCGCGAGAGGTCGAAGAAGGCGACGCCCAGGGGGACTTCCCGGACGTCCTCGGGCAGGGAGAGCTCCCTCCCCTCCGCGGGCGAGTTCGCACTCGGCATGCTGACTCCTTGGATCGAGGCGTATGGCGTCGGCTTCACCGCCCCGTCTCGACGAGCCGCGAACCGACGGGGCCCACGCACTGTACGACGGTCGGGGTCGTCCTGCTCCGTGCCCGTCGATCGGGCTCCGTCTTGACGCTCGCCGTCCCCGGTGACTACCCTTGACGGTTCCTGATCTCCCGGGGCCCCCACCGTGTGGAAGCGACTGCCCGCATCGGCCTGCCTGGTGTTCCTCCTCCTCGCGCCCGTCGCGTTGGAGGCGGGCGAGGAGGATCCGTGCCCTCGCTCCGTCGAGGAGTGGATCGCCCAACTCGGCGACGACGACGTGGGCACACGGGAGGCCGCGATCGCTGCGCTTGCCGAGCTGGGAGAACCGGCCGTGCCGGCCCTGCTGGCGAGCGTGCAGACCGGAACGTCCGACACGCGGAGCGGGGCGGCGGAGGCGCTACGGCGGATGGGGCCGCGTGCCGTCCAGGCTGCACAGGCGCTCCTCGGTGCGCTCCGCGACGAGGACGAAGACCTCGGGGCCGCCGCCGCGCACGCCCTCGGCGGCATCGGTCGCGGGAACCCCTCCATCACCACCACGCTTCTCGATGCCGTCCACACGTGGAGGGACTTCCACTTCGCGGCGCAGGCCCTGGTGGGCATGGGCCGAACCGCGGTGCCCGCCGTCGTCGACGCCATCGCCCGCGGCAATCGCCCCTACCGCCTCCGTCTCCTCCAATACGTCCTCGGGGAGATGGGAGAGGAGGCGATGGACGCGATTCCGGCTCTCATCCTGCTGCGCCAGGGCGACGACGTGGAAGTGGCGCAGTCTGCCGACGAAGTGCTCCACGGCTCGCACCCGAGCAAGGAACGGATCATCACGGCGCTGATCGCCTCCCTGGAGAGCACGAACTGGGAGATCCGTCTCCTCTGCGTGCAGCAGCTCGCAAGTCACGGCCCCGACGCGCTCAGGGCGGCCGAAGGGCTCGCGAAGCGCCTGAAGGAGGATGAGGTCTGCGTCATCCGGAAGGCGGCGGCAGAGGCCCTCAGCTACGTCGGGCCCACCGACACGGCCGCGGTCGAGGCACTCGGGGAAGCGCTCGGAGACGACGACGAGGGAGTCGTCGCGGTGGCAGTCTGCTCGCTGGGGGCGATCGGCGCGGAAAACCCGGACGCCGCGGCCGCGCTCCAAGAGCACCTGGGTCGGCCGGACCCCATCGGAACCGCCGTGGAGAAGGCGCTGGTCCAGTGCGGCAAGAACGCCGTTCCCGTCCTGATTCTCGCGCTGGACGGGAGCGACCAAGGCGTTCGGCTTCGTGCCACGCGCGCCCTCGGTGAGATCGGCGCCTCGGCAACGGACGCCGTTCCGCACCTCCTGCGTGCCGGGAAGGACGAGTGGTCGAAGGTGCGGACCGCTGCCGCGGAGGCGCTCGGGAAGCTCGGCGCCGCGGCCGTCCCCGCTCTCGTGGAGACCCTGGAGTCGGAGGACGCCCAGTTGCGCGTCTGCGCGGCCGTCGCCCTGGGCGCAGTCGGCGAGGACGCGGCGGACGCGGTGCCGGCGCTGGGCGAGGCGCTCACGGACCGGGATGTCGAGATGCGCAAGGCGGCGGTCCAGGCCCTGGGCCGCATCGGCGAGCCGGCCGCACCGCTCGCCAAGCAGATGGCGAAGGCGCTGCGGGACAGGGATGCCGGGATGCGGGCTGTGACCGCCACGGCGCTCGGTGACCTGGGAGAAGGCGAAAAGGCGGCCGTGAAGGGGCTCGCCAAGGCCATGCGTGACAGCGTCGTGGAAGTGAGGATCGCAGCCGTGGACGCGCTCGGGCAAATCGGACCGGCCGCCGAGGCGGCCACGACCGCCCTGCTCTCGAGCCTGCGCAACGCGGAGGTCGAGGTCAGGTGGCGCGCCGCGCGCTCGCTCGGACTCGTCCACCCCCGAGAGAAGAAGGTGGTCAAGGCGCTCACGGCGGCGCTTCGCAGCATCGACTGGCGCGTGCGGAAGCACGCCGCCGTCGCGCTGGGCGCTCTCGGGAGCTACGCGGCCGATGCCCGGAAGGCCCTGGAGAAGGTCAGGGAGGACCCGCGCAAGGAGGTTCGGGAAGCCGCGAAGAAGGCGCTCCTGCTCCTCGAGGAAGAAGAGTAGGGGGCCGTCTACGGTTCCGGTCCCGCCACCAGGCACGAGGGCACGGGGCTTGCGGCATCGGCGTCGGGAGACGCGATGCGCGCGTTCGGACTCCTCGTCTGGCTGATCCTCGGGCTTGCCGCGTGCGGCGAGAAACAGGTCCTCTCGAACCGTCCGGAGGGCGGGGCCGAGGTGGAGTCTGCGGGATCCGGAGCTCCGCCCACGCTGTCCGGTTCCCGTAGCGCCGTCACCGACGAGGAACGGGATGCACCCGACCCGGGCCCGGGGGACGGCCCTCCCTTCTTCC
>JAUXCH010000404.1 GCA_030618975.1 Planctomycetia bacterium | reverse complement strand
GGCCAGGCGAGATCTCCCGGGGGTGGCCAGGTGGGGGGATCTTGTCCGGCGCCACGCCTACATCGCCCACCTCTGATGCGTAGGTCTGTTCGGAGTCGCACAGGGCGCTTGTGCATGCGGCGAACCAAGGCGACCATGGACTCACATGAGCACGTGGATGCGCCTTGTCGTCCTGCTGACCGTCGCTGCGGTCACGGGCTGGTACGTCTGGACCCGCCAACTGGAGAACCGTGGCGAAATCGACTCCCTGCCTCAAGCCCATCGGACGACTGACAAGGAGCCCCGACTGCAGGGACCTTCCGACGTAGCTCGTGCGGCACAAGTTGCGACGCCGGACGCCGAGGAAAGCAGTGCATCCGTCGCCGCCGGGCGGTTCACCCTGAGCCTAAGCGTGATATCCGAGGCCGGCGTGGAGGGGGAGGCGCAGGTCCACGTCCTGGGTCTGTCGCCCGCCCTACACGGAGAGACCCCGTCCGAGGTGCTCGGAGCCGTCACCGTGGGCGAAACCGTCGAGATCGACGTCGGGTCGCTGCTGGCCGCGGATCCGACCGTGGACCATCTCCAGGTCGAGGTCGATCACCCCACCTGCTTCCCCGGGAGCGGACGCGTTCCCCTGCCCACGGGCTATGTCGCAACTGATCATCCGGCTCCGCTGGAACTCGAGGTGAACCTCGAGCAGGCGGCGGTGATCCACGGTGTGGTCGTCGACGAGGATGGTCAGGGCGTCGAGGGGGCGTTCCTCCAGACGGCGCGTGGGACCAGGCGCCATCCCGTGTCCCGGCCCTATCGCCGTACCGATGCGGAGGGGCGGTATCGCATGCGCTGTCGCGAGGGCCGATTCATCGTGATGGCCTGGCATGAGGCGCGACGTCCCGCCTCCTCGGAGGTCGAGGCCCTGACGTGCCAGACCACGCTCGTTCCTCCCCTCGTGCTTCGCAAGGGCGTCCGGATTGCGGGTGTGGTCCGCCTGAACGGGAAGCTCGTTCGAGGTGCGACGGTTATCGTCTCGCGCCAACCTCTCCACCATGACGCGACACCCGTGGAAGAGCCGGTGCTGAGCGGTGGTGCGGCCGCATGGAGCGGCAGGGTCGTCCGTTGCCAGGAGCATGGACGCTTCGAGTTCCAGGGGCTTGCCTCCAGGCGTTGGCACCTCCGGGTGGACGGGGTGCCGGGGGGCATGCTGCACCCGAGCGTGTGCCGCCGCACCATGCGTGCCGTCGACGCCCCCGACGCAGCGGTCCACGTGGACATGGAGGCGGCGCGGCTTCACATACGTCTGGAAGGTCCCGAGGACATCCCGTCCGCGATTCGTGCCCGCGTGCGAGTCGGCGACGACACGCGGGGAAGACTGGTGTCCCGTGGGGATGAAGCGGTCGCGTACGTGACGCCGCGGAGCCGCGTTGAGATCACCCCGTTCGTGGCGAAGCACTGGAAGGCAGACGTCGTCGAGGTCATCGCCCCTGGCGCAGACGAAGATCTCGAAGTAACTCTGCTGCTGGAGCCGGCCCCCCAGCAAGGTGCGACCGTGACGGTTCGCTTCGGGGAAGCGGGCGACGTCTCCCTCGAGAGAGCGTTCGTGGGCTTCTACCGGATGAGCCGGAGCTTCCCCGAGAAACGGTGGGAGCAGCGTCCCACGGAGAACACCGCCACGATTCGCCACGTTTCGCCTGGTGTGTACCGCCTGCGGGCGAAGCCTGGAGCGTACGCGACCGGCATCGACAAGTGGTATCTGACCTTTGAGAAGACGATCGAACTCGCCGAGGGAGACGACGTGACGGTGGACGTTCCCCTCGAGGAGGGTGGGCGCGTTCGGCTGCGGGTCCACGACTCCAAGGGCGCGGCTTTGCCTGCCAACTGGCGTTTGACGGATGGCCGGGGTACGGAGGTCGCCGACTGGGCCTTCGCGGTGACCCCATCCGGCAACGGCGCGGGTGGTCGCAAGGGGGGGATGCCCGATCACCAACCGGGCGTCCTCGATCCGCCCGTACCTCCGGGCCGCTACTTTCTGGAGGTGTCTCTCGATGGCTTTGCCCCTGAGCGTTGCGAGGTCGAGGTCAGGGCCAGGGCGTACGCCGACGTCGACATCACGCTCTGGCACTCCAGATAGGTCTTACAGAAGTCGCGTTCGACGAAAGGAGATTCAGAGAACAGCGGGGAGATGTCGTGGGCCTGGCCAGGCAGGTGGCCAGGCGAGATCTCCCGGGGGTGGCCAGGTGGGGGGGTGAGGCGTGACCACGGCCGCAACTTGCGCGGTCCTGGTGCATGGGGTCGCACCGGACCTGCAGGTCGCAGGCATGCGGCCGGAAGGCCGGCACTCCGAAGCCCCCGGTCTACCGGCCCGTCGTCACCTCCCCCGCGGCGCTTTCACCGACGGGCCCCAGACGCCCTCTGCCCGGTGCGGACGTGGCTGAATTCCCTATTCTTCACCAGGTGATGGCGTGCGCGGATCGTGCGTTGCTCGACGAGTGGATGTCGAACGGGTCCGATCTGATGACGTCGACGTCCAGCCGGTCCTGACCTCGAACGAGGTGGTGGCTCGCATGGCGCCGGGCAACGGCGGCTGAACCTGGTTCGTCCCCTGGGTGGACTTCCGACGCCCGACGACGCGGTACGATGGGCGGCCGGACTGGTCCGGGAGGAGATCCGTGATGCACGGCTCGAACGGTGGTTCACGATCACGTCGCGCTCGGGTTCTCACGGCGGTCATGGCGCTCTGCTGTGTGGCGTTCTCGTCCCCGTGCCGGGTCGTCGCGCAGGATGAAGAGCCACCGGCCGAGGAGGTCGTGTTCGATCGCTGGTACGCCTCGTTCCACAACGGGAAGAAGGCCGGCTGGTCGCATCGCCGTCGAGTGCGGTCGTCGCAGGACGGTGTCCCGGTGCTGGTCACCGAGAGCGAGAGCAGCGCGTTCCTCATCGGAGGGGATCCGGAGTCCGGCCGCATGGTGGGCTCCCAGCGCTTCGTAGAGGACGAGGGAGGGCGTGTGCTGGCGTACCGGACCTCGATGGACATGGGGCTGGAGTCGGGGCCACAGACGCGCGAGGGCACGCTCGAAGGCGATGTCGTCCACGCGCTCGAAGACGGCAACAAGCGCGACGTACCGTACCCCGAAGGAGCGCTTGGCCCTGCGGCCGTGGATCGCGCCGTGCTCGCGAACCTGAAACCCGGCACGACCGGGGAGCTCGTGCAGTTCCGTCCGATCGACGCGACCGGCGAGGCGGTCGCGTGGAAGGTCGAGGGCATGACGGAGACGGTGAACGTGCTCGGCCGCTACATGTGGCTCACCCGCGTGGAACGCACGGGAAGCGACGGCATTCCCGAGGTGGCGTTTGTCGGCCCCGGTGCGGCGGACTTCGCCGGGAGCAGCATGCTGGGGATCTGGAGTTGGTTCCTCACCGAGGAGCTGGTTGCCAAGCAGGATGCCGAGCCGGCGTCGCTGGTGACCGGCCGCGTGCTCACGGCGGACCGCGCTACGTCCATGTCTCCGAAGCCGGTTCGCCGGCGCTGGCGTCTCTCGCGCGAGTCCGGCCCGGTCGGTGAGCTCCCCGAGGGTGTCGGTCAGACGATCGTAGCGCGAGGCGAGGGCGGCTCCCTCGACGTCGAGGTCACGTTCACGGAACCGCCGTCCGGCACGGCACTGCCGCGGCCCTACGCCGGTGAGGCGGACATGGCGCGGTTCCTCGCTGCGACGCCGATGCTCGAGCTGACGAACGCACGGTTGCAGCGTCTCTCGAAGATGGTCGTCGGAGAGCTGATCAACTCGATCCGCTCTGCGCGCATGGTCGAACTGTGTGTGAAGCAGTACGTTCATCCGTCGCCCGCAAACGTGGGGTTCGGCACGGCATGCGACACCATCTCGTCGCGCACGGGCGACTCGACCGAGGCCGCGGCGCTCGCGATCGGCTTCGCGCGCGCGGCCGGGCTGCCGGCCCGGTTCGTGTCGGGCTTCGTGTACTGGGAGCCCAAGATGTGGCCGGGCGACCGGTATCCGAACGGTGCCTTTGCACTGCATGCCTGGGCGGAGATCTACGTGGCCGACGGTGTGTGGCTGCCCATCGACCCGATGCGCATGGATGGCACGGAGCCGCAGACGAGCGTCGACGACCTCGAGGGGCACGGCGGTTTCGATGCCACGCACATCGCCGTGTTGCGGTCGGATCTCGATACGGCCGCACCGTTCACAGACGTCGTGTGGCCGACGCTGCAGTTCATGGACGGCTTGCGGATCGAGGTCGTCGATGTGGAGTGACACGCGGCGGTGCTGCGTGCCACGACAGTCGGCACAGTTGGTGCGAGTTCTCGTTCCGACTGGCGAGCACGAGCGCACCGCCGACGGCGGTGAAAGTCGGGCTCCGCGGCCGTCGTCGTGTGAGCCGGTCACGGCGGCGGCGTACTTTGTCAGTATCGCTCGACCTCCCGCTCCGGAAGCTCTGTTGTTCCTGCCAGAAATGTCGACGCTACTTGCATGCCACGCAGCGCCGCGCCCGGTTCTCCGCGATGCGTGCCTGTCTGGTATCGACCTTGGCGACTGCGAGCGTGTCGGGGACATGCTCACCGGAGCCGAAATGCACCTCGTCTGCAGTCTGCCCCTGGAATGCGGCGTGAGGGATTCGACCGTTGTGCTCGGCGACGTAGAACTCGACCACCGCGTCCACCGAGGCATCGTAGTTCTCCACGCCGCCGTCGGCGAGGAGCGTGGGCTTGTCGTCCCCGGCAAGCAGATGCGTGCCGGCTTCCATCAGCAGAGTGGCGGAACACCCCGCGCCGTGGCAGTGGCTCGTCCGCGTGAGGCCCTACCACTCGTCGGTGAGTCCCGCGCCTCCTCGGACCCGAACCGTCCCGGCTCCGCGGCGCGCGAGGGGCACACCGGAATCCTGCCCCTGTGCCGTGGGCGGCCGGCGTTCTTAGGATGTGGACGTGGAATCGACCAACGCCCCGGTGCCCCTCGACCAGTTGCTGGCGCATCGCGCGTGGCTCCGGCGCATCGCCCGTGCGCTGGTGGCGGACCCGCAGAGTGCGGACGATCTGACCCAGGAGGTCTGGCTCGCGGCGCTGGAGCGCCCCCCGCGGAGTCGAAGGTCGCTGCGGGGGTGGCTGGCGACGGTGCTGCGGCGCAAGGCCTTCGACGCCTCGCGTGCGGCGGGTCGCCGCACACGCCACGAGAGAGGGCTGTCGCCAGGCAGGCCCGGCGCACCGGCCGACGAGTTGATCGCCGAGACCGAGATGCACCGGCGTGTCACCGACGCGGTGCTCGCCCTCGACGAGCCGTATCGCAGCACCCTGCTCTTGCGC
>JAUXCH010000825.1 GCA_030618975.1 Planctomycetia bacterium | reverse complement strand
AGGCGAGGGGCCACTCCTCGTCGACGACGGGGGGCGAGTGGATCGCGCTCCCGTGCCGGGTCAGCAGGCCGAGAACGACGCCCAGGAGAACGAGGAGAAGAGCGGGCCAGCCCCACGGACCCGACCCGCGGGCTCGCGCGTCAAGCGGCGAGCCTACGCCGTGGCTGTTTCGCATCGGCATGTCCTGGCGGGTCGGGCCGCCAGCGTAGCACACGGTCCTCGACGTACGGTTCACACCCTGCCGGGCGGCGCGCCGAGGGCCCAGAGGAGCAGGCTCGCCGGCACGAGGGTGTAGGCGCCCCGGAGGGCGAGGTCCCGGCGCGTGGCCACCACGACGGGGCGCTCCGGCAGGGCTCTCGGGATCTTCGCGACCGTGCGCAGATCGATGTGCCGGCGGTACTTCACCTCGCAGACTTCGAGCGCGCGACGGGGACCTGCGACGAAGTCGATCTCGCCCGAGCCTTGGGTGACCCAGTAGTGGAGGTCGTCCGGCGCCAGGAAGCCGACGATCCTCGACGACGTGGGCTCGTATCGCCCGAGCAGTGCCAGGGCGACCACGTTCTCGACGAGCGCGGGGAGATCGAGCTCCAGGCCCGGTACGCGACGGAGAGCCGCCTGCGCGAGGAGGGGATCGGCGAAGTAGAGCTTCTTCTGCTTCGCCACCGAGCCCGCATCCGCGTCCGAGCGCCAGGCGTAGACGACCAGGAGGACGTACGCCGCGGCCAGGTGCTCCACGTACTCCCGGACGGTCGGGGCGGTCGGTCCCGCACGGGTGGACGGACGTCGCCGGGAGCCGAGGGGCACGTCCATCTCCCGGGCCATGTGCTCCCAGGACGTCCGCGAGCCCAGGGACCTGAGCACCCGCTCCATGAGGGCCCAGGCCGCGGTTTCCGACGCACCCCGCCGCCCGACCTCCCGCAGCAGGCTGTCGTCGGCGATCCGGATCGTGGCGTCCGAGGGCCGCGCGGCGCCCGTCGTCGCCTCGGCGACTGCCGCCGGCAGTCCGCCGAACGCGACGTAGCGCTCGAGCAAGTGGTCGAGGCGGGCGGCGTGATGTCGCGCGATTTCGAGGGCCGGCCAGCCCTGTGGGGAGGCCAGGTCGGAGATCCGGAGCCCGGGGGAGGGGGGGAGGCCCTCATCCAATGCACGAGCGAAGGTCGGGAAGTCCGCCGGCAGCATCAGGTGATCTGCGCCTGCGCCCCGACGTCCGGGAAGGCGATCCGCGACACCGCTCGCGAGATCGATCGAGGACGAGCCCGTGCAGACGACGACGTCCCGGTCGATGACGCCACCGTCCCAGAGGGACTTCACCGCGGTCTGCCAGCCTACGGTCACCGTCACCTCGTCGAGCAGGATCAGGGAGGGCGCTCCCTCCCGCCCGCCGGCGAGCTCCTTCGCGCGGCGGACGGTGCGGGCGATCTCGGCCGTGGGCCGGCCCTCGAGGAGGTCGAGAGCGAGGTAGAGGATGGAGGTCGGCTCGACGTGCCGGGACTGCCTCCTCGCCAGTAGCTTCAGAGCCGTGGACTTTCCGATCTGGCGCTGCCCGCGGAGCGTATGGATGGCGGGGTGCTCGAGATCGAGGGCCTCGAGGACGGCGACGGGCAGTCGTGCCGGCATCTCCCGCAGGCGACGAAGATGCGGGTCCCGATCCTCCCAGTCCGTCCTCCGCCACCACGGATTCTGGTCCAGGATCTCGGTGTCGGTCAACATAAATGGAAGTATACGCCATACTTCCATAGTTGGCTTTGGATATCTCCAGTATTCTTGGTGGGCTTGGAGACCGCGTCAGGACTCCAGGGCCTCGGCCAGGGCGCGGAAGACGGTGGCGAGCGACTGGCGGTGATCGGGCGGCAGGGACGGCGCCACCTGGGCGACCGCCTGGCCCAACGCGGCCAGGTCGACGGTGGGCGAGGTGGGCGTGGCGGGGACGACCGGTGCCGGTCGAGCGTCCGTCACCTGTGCCGCGGCCCCGGCCGCGGCCGGGGAAGGCGTGGGCGACGGAGCCTCGTGGCCGTTTCCTCCGGTCGGCGCGGGGCGGGGCGGCCGGGTCACGGCCGGCGGGAGGGGCTCCCGCTCGAGGAGCGCGTCCACCATCGCGCGGAAGGCGCCGCTGCCTCCGGGGGCCATGATCCGGTCCTCGCCGTCGGTGGCCCAGACGTTTTCGAGGACGTTTCGCTTCGTGTCGTGGAGTCGGAGGATCCCGTCCTCCACGCAGTCCGTGGCCACGATCAGCACGATTCGCACAGGCTTCTTCGAACCGATGCGGTGCACACGGGCGAGGCGTTGCTCGAGCTTCGCCGGGTTCCACGGGAGGTCGAGGTTGACCACCGCGTCGGCCGCCTGCAGGTTCAAGCCGACGCCGCCGGCGTCGGTGCTCAGGAACACCGCCGGTCCCCGGTGCTCTTCGAGGGCGCGGATGAGCGCGGGGCGCCGCTTGACGGGGACGCCCCCGT
>JAUXCH010000175.1 GCA_030618975.1 Planctomycetia bacterium | reverse complement strand
GGCGACGGCCTGGGCGAACACGCCGACCGGGCGAAGGCGCTCGCCGAGGCCGTGCGGGTCCTCACCGACGCGGGGATCCTGGTGCTCGAGGAGGGCGGGGGCGCCCCGGGAGAGGGCTGGTCGGCGCTGGACCGCGAGGGTGGATTCGAGGCATGGCGAAGAGCGTGAGCCCAGGCCGAACGTGGCATAGGCCCGCGATCCACGCGGGCACGGGTCTCGGTGCCCTCCTGCTCGGCGTGCTGCCTCACCCCTGGGCGCTCGTCTGCGGAGGGCTGGGGATCCTCGCGGGCTGGGTCGTCTTGCCGGTGTCCGGCCTCGACCGGCGGCTCCGCCGTCCCGGTGAGCCCTTCCTCGGCGGCCTGCGCACCTACCCCGTCGCCGTCTTCGGCCTCATCCTGCTCCTGCCGCCCGCGGAGGCCGCCGCCGCGTGGGCCGTCCTGGCGTTCGGAGACGCCGCCGCCGCGATCGTCGGGACCCACGTGCCCGGCCCCCGCCTGCCAGGCCACCCGAAGGCGACCCTGCCCGGCACCCTGGCGCACCTCCTCGTGGGGTGGGGGGCGGCCTTCGTGCTCGGGGTGGCGGTGGGCTCGATCGGCCGGTCGGCGGGCGTCGTGGATCCCGGCCCGGTCCCGACCCTCGCCGCCACGGGCCTCGCCGCCGCGGCCGCCGTCTTCGTCGACGTGGTGCTGCGCCCCCCCGACGACAACCTGCCCTGCGCCGCGGCCGCCGGCGGCGTGCTCGCGGCGGTGCGGGGTTTGCTGCCCTGATCGCCCTGGGGAGAATCCCGCGATGCGCCACGCCAATCCGAGTGCCGTCCTGATCGCCGTCCTGCTGGGCCTCCTCGCCCCCCTCGTGCGCGCCGAGGACGACCTCGTCGTGCTCGTCCTGCCGGTCGTCGAGGAACGCCTCGTTCTCGACGGACGCCCGGACGAGGCGGCGTGGCAGGACGTGCCGGCGTTGAAGGCCTCCCTGCTCGGCGGGGGAGCGCTCGACGGGGGCGTGCGTCCGACGGTGCGCGTCCTCGTGGCCGACGGCCGCCTCTGGGGCGCCGCGGAGGTGAACGAGGCGCCGGGACCGGGCGTGGGCCTCGCGCTGATGATCGCCACGGAGGAGGGCGCGGCGACCGCCGCCGACGCGGTGGCCGTCGCGTTCGCCCCGCAGAGCGTGCGCGCGGCGCGTTGGGTCGTTCACGGGCCGCGCGGGACGGGTCGTGAGACCTACCGCGTGGAGGGCGCCGTGGACGTCGGCGACCTGCGGCGCTGGTCGGTCGAGGTCGTGCTGCCCCTCGCGGACCTCGGGCTCGCGGACTCGCAGGCTCCGCTCCGGCTGGCGGTCGTCGTGAGGACGCGCGTGCCGTCACGCGTGGCGTGGGCGCCGCCGGGCGCCGCGTACCGCGGCCCCGCGACGTGGCTCGGCCTGCGGCCCGCCGACGCGTGGCCCCTGGCCGCCGTGGACGTCGAGGGCAGCGCGCTCGCCGAGGCCGACCGGCAGGACGCCGACCGCCTGTACGCGTGGTCGACCTTCGGTGCCGCCTACGCGACCGGCTTCTCCGACCTGCTCGAAGCCGCGGGACACCCGTCCGGCGCGATCGCTCCGGACGGCAAGGACGTCGTGATCTCCACGCTCCGCAGCCTGCTCCTCGAGCCCCTGGAGGAGATCCACCGGTTGCGTCCGGATCTCGCGTACGCGCACGTCGTGCGAGGCGGGGTGCTCCACCAGATGGGTCTGGAGGCCGAGGCGCGGCAGGCGTTCGGGAAGGCGCTCGCGATCATGCCCGGTCTGCGCGAGGCGACGTTCGGTATCCACCTGGACCTCGTGGGCCCCTCTCTCGCCGGCGGGCCGGTCGGCGGGCCGACGGACTACGCGTCGGCCTTCGCTGTCGCCTCCGAGGCCGCAGGGCGCGTGGAGGCGGAGGGGCTTGCCGCCGAGGGCGTCGCCTTCGGCACGGGCCTGCTCCACCTCGCGCACGGCGACTTCGCCGAGGCCCTCGCGCTCCTGGAGCCGCTGGCCCGGCGCTACCCGTTCCAGCAATCCGTCGTCTACGCCGCGTCCCGCGCCCGGCTCGGACTCCGGAGGTGGTCTCTCGAGGCGCGGTACCGCCAGGTCGAGGCGCAGAGGGACGACCTCCCGCGCGTTCGCCTCGCGACGACGAAGGGCGAGGTCGTCCTCGAGCTGTACGAGGACGACGCGGGCAACACGGTCAAGAACTTCGTGTGGCTGGTGACGCACGGGTTCTACGACGGCTCGCCCGTGGCGCGGACGGTGCCCTGCCTCCTCGCGGAGGTGGGGGGCGGCGACCCGGGCTGGGCCGTCGCCACGCAGCGTCCTCCCGATCGCGGGCGCATCGGTGGGGGCGAGCCGCGCCGCCGCCGGCCCTACCGCGGAACGGTCGCGATGCTCTCGGCCACCCCGGATGCGGCCGCCTCCCGGTTCGTGCTGCTCACGGGCACCGCGCCGGACCTGGAGGGCGACCTGATCCCCTTCGGGTGGATCGTGGAGGGGCAGGCGGTGGTCGAGGCCCTGGAGGCGGGCGACCGGATCGAGAAGGCCTCCGTCCTACGCAGCCGGCCGGGCACCGGGTACCGTCCCCTGACCGTGAAAGGCACCCCGGCCCCGGCGCCTCGTTGACGCGGGCTCCCGATCGGTGGACATTCCTGCGCCGCCCGGCGTTTTGGTCGGGGGCGTCGGAGGAGGGCCGCATGAGCTTCACCGCCCGCGATGCGGAGCGCCTGTACGGCATCGACGCCTGGGGCGGGGGGTACTTCAGCGCCAACACCGAGGGCCACCTCTGCGTCCATCCCTTCCGGGACGACCGCGGCGTCGACCTGCTCCAGGTGACGCACCGGCTCAAGCGTCGCAGGGTCCGGTTCCCCGCCCTGGTGCGGTTTCCGCAGATCCTCGCCGCCCGCGTCGGCGAGATCTTCGACGCGTTCGAGCGGGCGATCCGGGAGTTCGACTACGACGGCACGTACCGGGGCGTCTTCCCCCTCAAGGTGAACCACCAGCGCGAGGTCCTGGACGAACTCGTCCGCGCGGGCCGCGGACTCGGGATGGGCCTCGAGGCAGGCAGCATGGCGGAGCTCGCGGTCGCGCTCGCCCACCGCCTGGACCGCGACGCCCTCATCGTCTGCAACGCGTACAAGGACAAGCCGTACGTCCGGCTCGCCCTGCGGGGTGTGGCCCTGGGGCGCAAGGTCGTCCTGGTCGTGGAGAAGCCCCAGGAGGTCTCGCTCATCCTGGAGGTGGCGAAGGAGACGGGCATCCGTCCGATCCTCGGCATGCGAACGCGGCTCAGGGCGCGTGGGTCGGGCAAGTGGGAGAAGTCGGGGGGCTCGGGCGCGAAGTTCGGCCTGAGCACGCAGGAGCTGCTCGACGCGGTCGACACGCTCCGCGAGGCGGACCTGCTCGTCACCTTCCGGCTGCCGCACTTCCACGTGGGGTCGCAGATCACGGACATCAAGCGGATCAAGGATGCCGTGAAGGAGGGGGCGCGGATCTACGCGAAGCTGCGCGCGGACGGGTGCGCGGTGGACATCCTGGACGTCGGCGGTGGCCTGGGGGTCGACTACGACGGGAGCCGCACCGCCGTCGAAGCCAGCATGAACTACACGGTCACGGAGTACGCGAACGACGTGGTCTACAACGTCCGCGAGATCTGCGAGGCCGAGGAGGTCCCCGTGCCGACCCTCGTGAGCGAGTCGGGCCGCGCGCTCACGGCCTATCACTCGCTCGTGCTGCTCGAGGTCAGCGGAGAGAACCAGACGCCCGACAATCGCGAGGTCGTCGTCCCCGAAGACGCGCACGACGGGGTGCAGGAACTCCTGGAGATCGAGCGGGGCCTCACCCGGAAGAACCACCGCGAGTACTTCCACGACGCCGAGGAGATGCGCGAGGACCTCCTCGGGCACTTCGACCTGGGCTACCTCTCCCTCCGCGACCGGGCGTTGACGGAACGCCTCGTGCGGCGCATCGGCCGCAAGGCCCTCGAGTTCGCGCTCGAGCACCGCTACGTGTCGGAGGAGTTCGAGGCCCTCCAGAAGCGCCTGATCACGAAGTACATCGCGAACTTCAGCGTCTTCCAGTCGATCCCGGACTCGTGGGCCCTGGATCAGCTGTTCCCCATGGTGCCCATCCACCGGCTGGACGAACGTCCCACGGTGCGCGCCACCCTCTGCGACGTCACCTGCGACTCCGACGGGGAGGTGGACCGCTTCCCGGCCCTCCGCGACGTCAAGGACAGCCTCGAGGTGCACCCGCTCCAGCCCGGGAAGCCCTACTACCTGGCCATCCTCCTCGTCGGGGCCTACCAGGACGTGCTCGGCGACTTCCACAACCTCTTCGGGCGCGTGGACGAGGCGCTCGTCAACCTGGGCAAGGGCGGGGCCCGCGTGACGCGGGTGATCCCGGGCGACGACGCCGACGACGTCCTCCGCCTCTACAGGCAGGATCCCGAGGCGATGGTCGCCTCCATCCAGGAGCAGACCCGCGTAGCGATCCGCGAGCGACGAATGACGCGCGCGGAGGCCAACGAGATCCTGGCCGAGTACCGCGAGGCGCTGGAGGGGTACACGTACCTCGACTTCAGCGACTGAAGAGCGACGGAGGGACGATCAGGCCTCGCTCCGCTCCGCGCCCTCCGGGTCCACGCCCTCGGGGAACGTCAGGAGGTGCCCCATCTTCTCCGCCTTGGTGCGGAGGTAACGCTCGTTCTTCTCCGTGCACGCCATCTGCAGCGGGACACGTTCCACGATGTCCAGTCCGTAGCCGTGCAGGGCCCGGAACTTGACCGGGTTGTTCGTGAGGAGCCTCAGTTTCCGGATCCCGAGATCGTGGAGGATCTGGGCGCCGACGCCGTAGTCGCGGTGGTCGGGCTTGAAGCCGAGCTCGACGTTGGCTTCCACCGTGTCGAGCCCCTCCTCGTCCTGCAGGTGGTACGCGCGGATCTTGTTGACCAACCCGATGCCCCGGCCCTCCTGACGCATGTAGAGGACGACGCCGCACCCGGCCTCGGCGATCTGCTCCTGGGCGGCGCGCAACTGGTCGCCGCAGTCGCACCGGAGGGAGCCGAAGACGTCGCCCGTCAGGCACTCGCTGTGCGCGCGCACCAGCACGGCCTCCTCGATGGGAGGATTCGCCTTGCCCTCTGCGGGGATGGGGATGCCGAGCGTGAGCGCCATGTGCGGCTCGGGATCGGCCTTCGCCGTGTAGATGAGGAGGTTGAAGTCGCCGCGCGAGGTCGGCAGCGTGGCCGTGGTCTCGAGCTGGATGAGGCGCTCCTTGTGCCGCCGCCACTCGATCACCTGCTGCACGGAGCAGATCTTGACGTCGTGCTCCTCTCCGAGTCGCTCGAGCTCGGGCATGCGCGCCATCGTGCCGTCCGGGTTCATGATCTCGCAGATCACGCCCATCGGCTTCAGGCCGGCGAGCCGGCAGAGGTCGATCGACCCCTCGGTCTGTCCGCTGCGGCGCAGCACGCCGTCGGTCGCACCGCGGATCGGGTAGACGTGTCCGGGGCGTGCCAGGTCGTCGGTGGTGCAGTCGTCGCGCGCAATCGTCCGGATGGTGGTCGCGCGGTCGGCGGCGCTCACGCCCGTCGTGACGCCCTGCTGGGCCTCCACGCTCACGGTGAACTGCGTCCCGAAGCGGGAGGAGTTGCGCGAGGACTCGACCTGGAGGGGCAGGTCGAGGGCGTCGGCCTTCTCCTGCGGCAGGGTGACGCACACGATGCCGCTCGTGTGGCGGAGCATGAACGCGATCCTCTCGGCGGTGGCGAACTCCGCGGCGAAGACGAGGTCGCCCTCGTTCTCACGGTCGGGATCGTCCACGAGGATCACCATGCGGCCGGCCCGCAGGTCCTCGAAGATCTCGGGGAGGGGGGAGAGAGGCATGAGGTGGCTCCCAGGGGGGGCTGGAGGATACGCCCCGCGCCCTCGGGGGGCCTCTCACCGCGCAGGCGCCGACGAGACCGGAAAAAGGGACTCTCCGCAGGAGCGGCCCGGGGCGTATAGTGGGCACAAGGCCGCGGGAGAGGGCATGTCCGTCGAATGCGAGGCCAGCGTCCGGAGTGCGCGCCGAGCGGACGTGCCACCCCTCACCGACCTGCGGGTGGGCTACTTGGCCGAGATGGCCCGTCTCGAGCCCCGCCTCCGGCTCCTGCCGGACGTCCGCGAGCGCACCGTCCACGCCCTGCCCGTCTGGATCGACCAGGACGATCGCATCCTGATCGTGGCCGAAGTCCCGGGTGTCCTGTGGGGCTACGCCCCCGGCGTGGCCACCGTCTGGCCGCCGATCCTGAGAAACCAGCACGTCGGCGAGGTGTCCGAGCTGTACGTCCACCCCGACGCCCGGGGGCGGGGAGTCGGCCGCCTGCTCCTCGCGCGGCTCACGGCCGCGCTCCGGGACCTGGGGGCCGTCGTGCTCCGGGCTCCCGTGCCCGTCGGCAACCACGACAGCCTGACCCGGTTCGGCGCCATCGGCTACCGGCCCCTGCAGCTCGTCCTGCAGCGTAGCCTCGAGGAGGACTAGCCCGTTGGAGGGGATCCCGATCCGGAACGCGAGGCGCGGGGACATCCCGAGCCTGCTGCTGCTGTGGACGGCCATGATGGAGGAGAACGCCCGCCTCGAGCCGCGCCTGGCTCTCCACCCACACGCCAAGGAGCACATGGCGGGCAGGTTCCGCGAGTGGATCCAGGACCCCGACCACGTCGTCGTGGTGGCCGAGCAGGATCGCCGGCTGGTCGTCGCCTACGCGGCGGGGCGGGTGGGCCCCGGCACCGGTTGGCACTCGCCGCTGCGGATCGGCGAGATCAGCGACTGCTTCGTCGTGCCGCCGCGCCGGCGTCAGGGTCTTGCGCGGCGCATGGTCGGCCGCATGTGCGACATGCTCTACGAGCTCAACGTCGACACCGTGCGCCTGCAGGCCGTTGCCGCCAACCAGGCGGCGTTGGGGTTCTGGAAGGCAATCGGCTGGGACGTGCTCGAGGAGATCCTGGAGTACCACGAGGACGCCTGATGGGTCGTCTTCACGACTCGCTCGCCCGGCCATCCGGTTCGTCCTTCGTGAAGAAGGTGGAACTCACGCGACAGGGGCCCGGGAACCGGGCCCTGAGGGCATCCGCGACGCCGGGCGTGTGCGAGCTTCGAAACGCGCGACGTCCAGGTTGCGGGACGTCGCACAGGCCCATTTTTCGGGCGTTGCGGGGGTGCAGGCCGGGGAGCCGGTCGGCCGATAGGGGGCAGCCGATGAAAGTCGGTGGGCCTCTGAGGTCAGGGGCTCGTTCGGACCGGGGTCATCGCCCTGCAAGGTAACCTTCCACCACATCCCTTATCTCACAAGTCCCCTCGGTTCGGATATCCAGCCCCGGTTGGAGGAGGCAGCCGCTTCCTCTGCCGGGGCCATCTTCGTTTCAATGCGCATCGCGCTCCGCGAGCAGCCGACCGGCCTCCCCGAAGCACAGGTCGACCGGACGTCCGGGGCTGCCGGGCCGATGCGCACCCCCCGAGGAGGAGCCGTCGCCCGCGCGCTTGCCGGTCGGCGACGCAAGAGACTGCGTAAGGGCTGGTTGTCGAGGCGCGGCCTGTCGCCGGACGAACTCGTGAAGGCGTGCGCCCTCCTCGGCCCGAAGAGTCTCCCGTTCTCGTCGGCGTTCTGCGCTCCCCGGACCCGAAGCTGGGGCAGTTCGCGAACGAGACGCTTCGCGCGCTGATTGGCGACGAGCGGGTCGCCCGCGCCGACGTCCAACCCCTCGCCTCCGGCCGCCTGAAGCTCTGGATCCGGAGAGACCAGCGCTTCCTCGAGACCAGCGACGGCAGACTTCGCATCCCGCGGCGCACGCCCGACGGGCGCTTGCCGGCCGGCTTCCAGACGCCTCGGCACCTCGGGAGCCCAGAACCCCATAAGTCCCCGGTGTGGCTTTGGTTGGAGCATTTGGTCCCCTTGATCCTCTCCTCCTGGCACGAAGGAAATCGAAGAAAGTTGGCGGGTTTGGTCCGAAATTACGTGAAGGGGGGGTTCCAGGTAGCTACGGCAGCCGCTACATACTGTGGCTGGCGCTGTCACGCAGAGCTTCGATGTGGCAGGGGACTGCAGAGCACGCTTACTCATTGCCAATCGGTCGTGCAGCAGAGGTAGTGCTACGATGCGAATCCATGCCCTACAGCCAGAGCCTGGTCCGTTTGGCTACCAATGCCGACCCGCGGTGACCACCTCATCTTGGGGTCACCGTGGCTGACTGGAAAGGCCTCTTGCGTGAATCCTCATGAGGACCAGGTGCCGGATGTCGCAGTGCCGCCGGCATCGTCGTCCTCGGGGGATGACGGACCATGGCACGTCGGCGACTGGGCAGCGATGGCGGGGCCCGATCGGGGGATGGGGGGGCCTCCGGTCCGGGGCGGGGG
>JAUXCH010000372.1 GCA_030618975.1 Planctomycetia bacterium | reverse complement strand
CGCCCACCGCGCTCGTGACCCTGCCCGCGAGCCACTGGCTCACCGTGCTCCTCGTACCCGTGGCCGCCGTGGCCTACGCCGCCTGGGCCCTGGTGTTTGCCGTGCTGCTCTTCGTGGCGGGCCTGGTGCTCTTCCCCGTCTGGGCCCTCACCGTGAAGGTCGAAACCGAGGTGGCGCCCGAGGCGGTGCCCGCCTAGAGCTCCGACTGCCCGTCGATCGGCCCCTCGTCGTCCGGCGCCTCCTCCTCGGGGGCGCCGGCGACGATCGTGCCGTCCATGCGCCGGATGCTGTCGACGTAGCGCGGCGCGATCCGGACGCGGAGGACGACCTTGCCGTCGAGCCAGGTCGTCTCGTCGACCTCGCCCCACTCCCTCAGGGCCGAGACCAGCCGCCCGTTTCCGGGGTCCGCCTCGACCACGATCTCGAGGTGCCGGCGCGTCACGTAGTCGTGGACGGCCTCGGTGAGAACGTCCAGACCTTCGCCGGTGAGGGCACTGATTCGGATCGACCGCGGCAGGCGATCCTCGAGGAAGCGGAGCATCAGCGGGTCCTGGACGGCGTCCACCTGGTTGAGAATGTCGATCCGAGGCACGCCTCCGGCGCCGATGTCGGAGAGTGCGTGCTCCACGACGTGGACGTGCTCGACCGCGTCTGGATCGCTGGCGTCGATCACGTGCAGCAGGAGATCGGCCTGCCGGGCCTCTTCGAGCGTCGCGAGGAAGGACGACACGAGGTGGTGCGGCAGGTCCCGGATGAACCCGACGGTATCCGACAGGAAGACCCGCTTTCCCGACTGGATCTCCCAGGAGCGCGTCGTCGTGTCGAGCGTGGCAAAGAGGCGGTCCTGGATGAAGACCTCGGCTCCCGTCAGCGCGTGCAGCAGGGTGCTCTTGCCCGCATTCGTGTAGCCGACGAGGCAGATCGTGAACCACTTCGAACGGGCCTTCGTCTGGCGCTCGCGGTGGCGCCGCTTCTCGGCGAGCAGACGGCGCAGGTCGCGGATGCGCTTCCTGACGAGCCGCCGGTCCGTCTCGATCTGCTTCTCGCCCGGGCCGCGCAAGCCGATGGCGGCCTTGCCCATGCCGACCTCGCGGTTGAGGTGCGTCCAGAGACGCTTCAACCTCGGGAGCGCGTACTCCATCTGCGCGAGCTCGACCTGGAGCCGCGCCAGCGCGGACCGGGCACGCCGGACGAAGATGTCGAGGATGAGCTCCGTCCGATCGATCACCCGGCCGCCCACGGCCTTCTCGAGGTTGCGCGCTTGCGACGGCGAGAGGTCGTGGTCGACGATGACCAGGTCCGCGTCGAGCTCCTGCATGCGCGCCGCGATCTCCTCCACCTTGCCCTTTCCGAGGTAGGTGGCGGGATCCGGCTTCTGGCGCTTCTGGACGATCGCGTCCAGCCCGTCGGCACCGGCGGTGTCCGCGAGGCGGCGCAGCTCCTCGAGCGGCGCCGCGTACGAGGGTGCCTGCCCCGGCAGCGCGAGACCCACGAGGACGGCCCGCTCGCGGCGACCGGCGTGACGACGAACGGATCTCCCCGTCTCGACCTTCAAGCCCGATCTCCTTCGGCGCCGGGGGCGGACACCGTGCGCGGCGCCGCGTTCCGCCGCACCATCTCCCGACCGCGCTCGTGGACCAGGTGGACCCTCCAATGACCGTCGTCGCGCTCGGCGAAGTCGCGGCGGAAATGCGTGCCACGGCTCTCCTCACGGCGCAGCGCGGCGTCCGTGACCAGCCGGGCGACGAGCAGCATGTTGAGGAGCGAGAGACGCTCAGTCCGGTCGCGGCCCACGCGCAGTGCGAAGCCCTCCCACGCCTGGACGGCCCCCAAGGCGCCCGTCAGATTCCCTCCCTGCCGCTCGATGCCCACCTCGCGCCACATCAGGGCCTTCAACGAGACGCGCAGGTCGTCCTCGTCCATGTAGCCGTCGCCGGAGCCCGTCCCCTTCCCGGACAGGGCGATCGAGGCCGGGCCGCGGTGGGAGGCGTACGCGCCGGCCGCGTCCCCCGCCCACGCTCCCACGACGAGCCCCTCCAGCAGGGAGTTGCTCGCGAGACGGTTTGCGCCGTGCAGGCCCGAGTTCGCCGCTTCCCCCGCCGCGTAGAGGCCGGGTACGTTCGTCGCGCCCTCAGCGTCCGTCCGGACGCCGCCGATCGAGTAGTGCGCGGCGGGGCGGATCGGGATGCGGTCGTTCGCGAGATCGAGGCCGTGCGCCCGGCAGGACGCCGCCACACCCGGGAAGCGGCGCGAGACACGCTGTCCGTCGAGGTGCGAAAGCTCGAGATACACACCCGCGATGTCGGGACGCTCGAGATGGCGCATGAGAGCTTGCGAGACTTCGTCGCGCGGTGCCAGCTCGCCTCGGTCGAGGACGTCCAGGAGGAAGCGGTGGCCCTTGTCGTCGACGATGTGCGCACCTTCGCCGCGGATGGCTTCCGTCAGCAGCAGGCGCGGCACACCGGCGAGGTAGAGCGTCGTCGGGTGGAACTGCACGAACTCGAGGTCGGCCAGACGGGCACCCGCGCGCCAGGCGGCCGCGATCCCGTCGCCGGTCGCCCCGGCCACGTTCGTGCTCTCCCGGTAGATCTGCGCGTAGCCGCCGGTCGCGATGACCACGGCGCCGGCCCAGACCGCGCGCAGGCGGTCCCGGCTGAAAACCAGCGCGCCGCGGCACGCACCGGCGTCGTCCGTCAACAGGTCCACCAGGAACGCGTCGGCCCAGATCTCGATGAGCTCTTCGCCCTGCACCGCGGCCGCCAAGGTGTCGCGGATCTCGGCGCCGGTCCGGTCCCCACGAGCGTGCAGGATCCGCGGCGCGGAGTGTCCGCCCTCGAGGCCGAGCTCCGGGTCCCCCCGATCGCCGTCGAACGTCGCCCCAAGCGCGACGAGCTCACGGACCGCGTCCCCGCCGGCCTCCATGACCCGCTTCACGATTGCCTCGTCGCAGAGGCCCTGACCCACGTCGAGGGTGTCCTGCGCGTGGAGCGCGGCACTGTCCGCGCCACCGCCGAGCACGGCGGCCACGCCGCCCTGGGCGTAGCCGGTGTTGCTCTCCGCCGGGTCGCCCTTGGCGAGTTGGATCACCCGCTGGCCACGCGTCGCCACGGCAAGGGAGGCCCGATAGCCCGCCACGCCCGTGCCCACGACGAGGACGTCCGTGAGGTGGTGGGGCAGTTGGAAGGTGTCGAACTCGACCAGGTAGCGCGGATGGTCCTCGGTCACGGTCACGAATGATAACCGCCGGGCCCCACTCCGGACCCTTCCGGCGGCTACTCGAACTCCTCGATGTTCGACAACCGCTTCAGCTCGAGGCGCTTGATCTGGCCCAGGCGGATCCGCATCGTCCCGACGTCGGTGTTGCCCCCGAGGTAGCGCTGCCCGTGGATCCGCTCGATCTCCACCTGGAAGACCTTGCCCCGCCGCGAGGTCACCGTGCTCGGGTAGTAGCCCTTCGAAGGGATGTACTTCCCGATCTCGACGAGCTTGATCTTGCGGAAGGGAATCTCCACGTAGCCGTCGCCCCGTCGGGCCGTCAAGATGTTCGGCCCCGTGTAGAAGCCGAAGTCGGTCGCGTCGGTGGAGACGCCCTTGCTGTCGGTCACCTTGACGTCGTACGTGGCGTAGTCGATCTCGTAGATCGGCGCCCCGGCCGCGGAAGGCGCCAGGGCCACGAGACCGAGCACCAGCGGAATCCACATCACCCTGCGCGCCATCGATGTGCCTGCCATCGAAGTCCTTTCCCGGCACCGGCGTCGCGGCCGGACCGTCGGACCGTCCCCTCGCCCTGGGTGCAGGGTGCCGGGCCGGGGCCGACTCCCACCGTCAAGTCCTGATTCCCCGGGCGATACGGTCCTTGGACGACCACGGTAGCACGAAGCGTCCGGGTCGGTCCGAGGACCTGTCGCGAGGACCTGTCGCGAGGACCTGTCGCGGATGCGCTCCGACGGCCTCCACGGCGGCGAAGCCACGCCGCCGGTGGAAGTGAGGGGGCTCGAACCCCTGACCTCCGGCTTGCAAAGCCGGCGCTCTAGCCAACTGAGCTACACCCCCACCGGCACCGTGGCAGACGGGCCGGGGCGCAGAACGACGAGGCAGCCCCCCGAGGGAGCCAACCGACGATGGAAGACAAGATGGTGGGCGCACGTGGACTCGAACCACGGACCTCCGCCTTATCAGGGCGGCGCTCTAGCCGACTGAGCTATGCGCCCGTCTCTCAGGGCGAGAGAGGGTACGACGCCCCTCAGCCCATGGCAACCGAAGCGCGACCCGCGAGGCACCCGATCTGGATCCGGATCTGGATCCGGACCCGCGATCGGCTACGCTTCCAGGGCCCCGTCCCCAGGAGGACCGCACGTGGGAACCCCGACGGCCTGCATCCTGACGATCGTCTTTGCCCTCCTGCTGTCGCGGCGACTCGGCTGGAACGCAGACCCCGCCAGGGTCCCGTTACTGGCCGCCGCCGTGCTCTTCGCCCTGGCGCTCTTCCTCCCGGCTCTGGGCCTCGCCGAGCGGGAACAGGCCTGGGTCGTCGCGGCCCACGTGGCCACCGCGCTCGGAGCCCTCGTCCTGGTGGTCGCAATCCTCCTCTTCGAGCCCAAGGGCTCGAAGAAGGCCGTCCAGAGGAAGGCCTCGCGCAAGAAGCGCAAGGAGGGCAAGAGCGCGACCCGGCCTGCCGCGCCCCTGCCCCCTGCGCCCGAAGCACAGGCAGCCGAAGCACAGGGCGAACGCGGCGAGGCAGCCGCCTCCCCTCACGACGACCCGTACACAGGGCCCCACGAGGACAGGGCATGAAAAGAGGCCGGGCACCCCCAGAGGGATGCCCGGCCTGCTTCGTGAAATGCCCGGCGTTGACCTACTTTCCCGACGCAAATCAGTATCATCGGCCCCAGAGGCTTAACTTCCGAGTTCGGGATGGGATCGGGTGTGGCCCTCAAGGTATGGACACCGGGCGCTAGAAGTTGAACAGGGTCCCGAGCGGAACCGGTCAATGAACCGGACGCCCGGCGAGGTCGTCTCGCAGAATCGCGGATTACCTTCTCTCTCGCCACGCATCGCGGCGCAACAAAGAGAGAAAGTGGTCAAGCCAATCGGCCTATTAGTACCAGTCCGCTGAACACATTGCTGTGCTTACACGCCTGGCCTATCAACCTCGTAGTCTTCAAGGGGCCTGATAGGGAGAACTCGTTTCGAAGATGGCTTCACGCTTATATGCTTTCAGCGTTTATCCGTTCCGGACATAGCTACCCGGCGCTACCGCTAGCGCGATAACCGGCACACCAGAGGTCCGTCCAACCAAATCCTCTCGTACTAAGGTTAGACCTCCTCAGTTCTCCTACACCCACGGCAGATAGGGACCGACCTGACTCACGTCGGTCTGAACCCAGCTCACGTACCACTTTAATCGGCGAACAGCCGAACCCTTGGGACCGACTACAGCCCCAGGATAGGATGAGTCGACATCGAGGTGCCAAACCTCCCCGTCGCTGTGGACGCTTGGGAGCGATCAGCCTGTTATCCCCGGCGTACCTTTTGTCCGATGAGCGACGGCCCTTCCATACGGAACCGCCGGATCACTAGGACCTGCTTTCG
>JAUXCH010000551.1 GCA_030618975.1 Planctomycetia bacterium | reverse complement strand
CGTCCTCGATCTCCTCGCGGATCTCCTCGTTCCGGGGACTTCGGGTGCACGGTCATGACCGTGGGACATCGCCGTGGGATGGAAGGGGAAGCGCCGCTCCTACCCGGCCGATGGCGGGACTCAGGACCTGCAGGTGGTACCGGGTGCCGCGGAGCGTCACCTCGTGACGGGAGACCAGACGGTCGTCGGGGCCGAAGAGCTCGATCTTTCTCCGCCGCAGGTCGTCGATCCAGCGAACCATCCTGGGCTCCGGCCCGTCGTCCACCGCGGCTGCGACCTTCCTCAGGTCGAGCAGGAGCTGGGCGTTGCCGTGGTGCTGCTCCAGGATGGCGGCATTCCACACGCCCTCGGCGAGCTTGACCGCGGCCCGGACCGAAGGGAGCGTCCGCTCCTCCGGCGGCCCCAGCAGAGGCGCCGCGAACTCACAGAGCGTGGTGGACAGGGGGCGCCGGCCCCCTCCGAGCGGGCTCGTATCCGTGTTCAGATCCCTCACCATGGGCAGAAGATACGCGAGTCCTCCCCCGGTCCCGGGAGGTCGTTCGGCCGGTGTACAAGCGCGTTCTCCGGCCCTTGAAGACGGCGGGACAGATCACCGGACGGGAGACGAGCATGAAAGCGGTGCTGGATCACGGCGGGCCCCTGCTGCTATGGGACGCAACCGTGGACGCGTCGGGCCCGCGCACCGGCCTGAGCCTCCACGTCGACTTCTGCACGACTCCCGACTGCCGCTGGGCCCACGTCGCCCTGGCGGAGGTGGAGGAAACGGACGACCCTACAAACCGTCTTCGTCCTCGTGAACCGATGTGCGACGTTTCGATTCACGTCGATTCAGGTGAGATCCGGGTCGAGCGTGCTCCTGGGGAGGAGGCGCCGGAAACGGAGCTCGTGGACCGGCTCACGGCACGTCTCGAATACGGGGACGGCACCCTCGTCCGGGTGCTTCAGAAACGCTGGCGGCACGCGAAGAAGGCCACGCAAAGCGATTGGCGTGTGCGCGACTGGACGTCGTGGGAACCGGGATTGATGGTGCCCTGGCAAAACGTGTACCCGGACGATCCGAACCTCCTGTTCGTCTCGAACGGCGAGACCTACTGGGCCGACGACATGTACTGCATCACCGCGGGCTGCTCCTGTAGGGATACCGTGATCGCTTTCTTCCGAACCCAGGACTGCGCGGAGGAGCCGCTCTGCGACGTCACCGTAGACCTCCGCCGGTGGACGATCTCCAACGCCGAGGACAGGGGCGCGCCCACCGACCTGCAGAAGCGACTCTGGGCGGATCTACAACGCGACGCCCCGTACGCTCGCGAGGAGATGAACCGGCGCCACGCGGAGCTGCTCCGGATCGCGCCCGAGATCCGCGCTCTCTCGGGCACCGCCCCGACCCCCGTGCGCCGGAGCGGGCCGCGCCCCGGTCGAAACGACCCCTGCCCGTGCGGGTCCGGCCGCAAGTACAAGAAGTGCTGCCTCGGGAAGGAGCCGCCCGTCGCGTAGGGCGACGCGGCCGTCGTACGGGCAAGGAAGGAGCACGACGCGTGGGGCACGAGTTCCACAAGATCTGGATCGATCAGTGCGAGGCGGCGCGCGGCATCCGGGACCACTTCGGCAACGAGGACGCCCTGGACTACCTCGTCGGGGAGAAGTTCGTCAACTTCGTCCGGGCCGCGAACACGCACGTCGAGTTCGCACAGGAGCTTCCGCGCTTCGTGGAGGAGATCCACCGGCTGTTCGACGACGAACGGCTGCGCCGCTACTTCGAGACCTCCCCCACCACGGGGAACCTGGCCCCGCGGTACTCGGACGAGGACCTGCGCACCTTCCCGGAGGAGGAGGCTCTCGACGACGATCCCGTAACCGGCGCGGAGGAGATCCTGGTCCTCGAACAGGCCCAGGCGATGCTCCTCGGCTGAGCGGCGTTCGGCCACCTCACACCCAGGGCGTGCTGCGCGTTCGGAACCCGCATTCAGCGTGCTCCGTGCCACCTCTGCCTGAGGACCCGCCATGCCAGCTCGTCGCCGTCGAGGTCGCGAGCACGGAATCCCCAGCCCCAGTGCGATTGGACCCGCGCCGCGGGCACGGGCTCGCGCGTGTGGTCGTCGACGAGCCGGTAGGTCGTCGTACGGCAGTCGTAGTCCGGGCGCTCGTACCCCGGCGGCGGCGGCGGCATGTGCGTTTCCGGCACAGCATCGAGGCGCTCGTCGATCGCGTCCAGGTCGACGGCGTCGGCCAACGCGTGCCCCACGAGCGTGAACCCTCCGGGGTCCTGCCGGACGAGCGCGGGCAGGGTCGTCCCGTGGCGCCCCAGCAGGCGGACCCAGGAGCCCCACGAGTTCGGCGCGCTCGACCCGGACGCGAGCGGAATCACGACCGCCGGAGTGTTCTCGAGTGTGGGCTCGGGCCACTCCACGTCCGCCTTGGGTCCACGGATCCGCGCCGTGAAGCCGATCCCGTGGGGACCGGCGTCGAACGGCTCGATCCCATCCTTCTCCGAGTCCGGAAGCGGCTCGGACTTCGCGGGCTCGGGTCGGACCCTCCGCACCTCGGCGCGCCAGGCTTCGAGCGCTTCCTCCCGCGAGGCGCCCCACGCAAGCGCCCTGCCGACGAATCCGTCGGCGACGGCCCACCCCGACGCCTCCGGCAACCGGCCCTCGAAGAGCGCCTCGCGGATCGCCCAGAGCCCCGGGTTCCATACGGACGCCACCCCACCCGGAAGCGGGACCGGGTAGAGAACGCGCCCCGGTCCGCATCGCCCGAGATCGATGCCCTCCACGTACTCGGCAAGGAGGTCGACGGCGTGGGCCGACGTCTTCGACAGGGCCGCGACCACGCCCGCGAAGGCGTCGACCGACGCGCTCCGCGAGGTCTCGAACCAGCGACCGTCGTCGCCGTAGGTGACGGTGATCCTCTGCGGCCCGTCGTGGATCTCGATCTCCGCCGGCCCGAGATTGCGGAGCGCGGGCGGCTTCCCCGGTCGCGGCGGAACTTCCGCGGGGCCGACGATCGGCACGACCACGCCGAGCCGCCCCTTGGTTCCCAGGCGCAACGCGGGCCAGGGCACGAGGGGATCGGATCCGGACGTCTCCACCCGGTACAGCGTGCGGACGGTCCGCCCGGCCACGGTTTCCAGGACCGCGTCCCCGCCGAGGCCGCCGGCGACCATGTCGAAGAGCATCCCGGCGTGCCGCGACGTGGGAAGGGCGCCGCGGATCGCCCGGACGGCGTCCATCGGATCGAACGGCCGCCCGGCGGCCGGATCGCCTGCCGGCGACGGATCGTTGGGATGGTTCATGCGCCAAGCATCGCGAAAGGGCCCTTCGCACGCAAGACTCCGTCGATCGACGCGACATCGGTCGCGCCCGCGTCTTGCCGGGGAGAGGGTTCCGGCATCACTTCGCCCTGGCTCGCTCGAGGAGAGGAAGCCACGCGAATCGGTGAGCAGGACGCTTCGCATGCCACCGACTCATCGCACCCCACAGCGCCTTCATGGTCGACAGGGTCGGCACAAGTTGGTGGATGTGGAGCGCGCTGTTCAGAACCGCAATGAACGCCGCAGACTCCCACTCCTGCGGCTGCACCCTGGTGCCGGTCAGGTGCGTGCAAGTCCACTCCGCGACTTCAGCCCAGCGCCACAGCGGAGACTGACCGCGCAAGTTGTGTACGGGGGGAGGAAAGCCCCCCGGCCCCCTCATCCCGGCGGCCAGCAGCCGAATGCTCTCACGAGATCTACCCGTTCTACGGGCGATCTCGGAAGCCGTGACCAGGTCATCCGGCTCGACGCGAAGGACATCGATTCCCTCGACCGTCTCCACGTCCTGGATCGCCGCGAGGATCGCCTCGGGCAGCGTGGCCGCCTGTCTGTCGAACTCCAGAAATGCGACCCCGTTTCGAATCCCCAGGATGGCGTCATCGCACCCTGCCTCGAAGACGGAATGCTCCAGTTCGTCGCTCAGAGGCTCTCGCACGCCTGCGAGAACCAACGTGAAGTTGTGCATGGGGTGACGCCCGACGAGCGGCCGGGGCTGCGCCCTCACGTGTGCCGTTCTCTCACGTTTTCTAGCCATGGCGGCACCTTTCAAGCTGGCGTCGTATCTGGCGCGCATGGGCCTCGGGATCCTTG
>JAUXCH010001008.1 GCA_030618975.1 Planctomycetia bacterium | reverse complement strand
TCTCCAACCTCTAGGCGGCCGTCGTGCTCGGGCGGTTGGGGCGCGGGGGGCCGGTCGCCCTGGCTCTCGCGAGCACGGCACTCCTCTGGTCGGCCGCGGTCCTCGTCTCCCCCGCGGGGCTGCCCCTGCTGCCCCGCTTCGCCTACGTTCCGGCCGTGGGGCTCTTCCTGATCGGCGGAGCGCTGCTCAGGGTGCTCTGGAGCAGGCCGGGTGCCAGGGGGGGCGTGGGGGCCGCCGCCGTCGTCGTCCTGCTCGCCGCACTCGGGGCGCTCACGTGGCACGAGGGGCGGGCGTGGCGCAATGCGGACACGTTCGAGCGGGCGCTCATCGAGCGACGTCCCGGATGCGACGCGCTCCTCCTGAGGAACGCTCGCCGGCTGCGGCAGGAGGCCGTCATCGAACGTCGGCGGGCCACGACGAGAGCGCTCGACGAGATCGAGCGCGATGCCCTCAACTACCGCACCACCACCCGCTTGAAGGAGGCCCGGACCTACGTACGGGCTGTGCTCCGGCGCGCGGACCCGGGCGACCTCGACGACCCGCGATCCGCCGATGCCCACCGAGAGCTCGGTTTCGTCCTCCAGGAGCTGGCGAGAACACCGGAGTCGGTGCTGGCGCTCAGGGAGGCCCTGCGGGTGGAGCCCTGGCTGAGGACCGATTTGCGACGAGCGTCCATGCCGCCCGAGCGGCGGAAACTGCTCGCGGAGACCTTCCGTCGACTCGCCGCCGCGGAGCAGGCCCTGGGTGAGCTGCGCGAGTCCGCGATCCACCTGGAGCACGCGGCCGAGCTCCAACCGGACGACGTCCGCATCCTGTACGAGGCGGGTCGCACCCTGAGCCGGGCCGGAGAGCACGCCCGGGCCCGCGTCCGTCTGGAGCGCGCGCTCGAGCTTGCGGTGGACGCCGACGTGAGACGCCTCGTCGAACGGGACCAGGAGGCGGCTTGGATGGCCGCGAGGCGGGCGGCGGACACACGGCTGCAGGAGGCCCGTGGAGCCATCGAGGACGCCCGGTACCGCGATGCCGTGTCGGCGTACGAGGAAGCGCTCGCCGCCGATCCGACGCTGCTCCGCGCCTACCACGAGCTCGCCTTCCACCTCGGGCAGTGGTTCGGCCGCTACGGGCGCGCCTACGAGGTGATCGACGCGGCCGAGCGCATGCTCGCCGAGACCGGACACGCCCCGGAGGACGTGTGGTGGGCGCGCCTGCGGGACCTGCGGGCGAAGCTGAAGGCGATGGAGCGGAAGGATCTCGAGGAGGAGCGGGACGGGTGAGGGGCCAGGCCTACTAGGTGCCCTGGGCGTCTCGGGTGCCCTCGGCGTCCTCGTCGGCCTCCTCCTGGGGACGGAGCCCCTCCGGGACGTGGGGTGCCACGCGACGGAGCCCCTCCTCGTCTTCGAGGACGGCCCAGCACTGACGGGCGTCCAGCCAGCGCCCCCTGCGCTCGGCCGTCTGGCCGCAGACCCGGAAGTCCTCGTCGGCGATCGCCATGCCGAGTCGCCGGAGGGAGAGCAGGTGGAACGACATGCCCTCCTCGACCGCCCAGCGCTTGTCCTCGGCCAGGGAGGGATG
>JAUXCH010000525.1 GCA_030618975.1 Planctomycetia bacterium | reverse complement strand
GTCGGCCTGGAGGTAGGCGCCGTCGCAGCCCCGCTCGTGCGGGACCCCGGCGTCCTTCAGCCGCTGCGAGAACCGCTCGGCCTGGTGCATGATCCAGTGCACCTCGTCTTCATCGGTCATCTCGCGCAGGCCGCGTGCAATGACCTCCATGGTGCGGCCGGCCATGCCTCCGTAGGTGTGCAGGCCCTCGTAGACCACCACCTCGTTCATGAACCTCTCGAAGATGGCCGCGTCGTTCGAGGAGAGGAAGGCGCCGACGTTGCTCTTGGGGGACTGGGCACCGTCCAACTGGAGCACGTCGCAGTAGGAGGCGAGCTCACGGGTGATCTCGGCGATGGTCCGGTCGGCCTGGCCTTCCTCGTGGCGCTGGATGTACCACGCGTTCTCCACGATTCGGGAACCGTCGAGGACGAGCGGAAGCTCGTAGCGGTCGGCCAGGGCGCGCACGCCCTTCAGGTTCGCGATCGAGATCGGGTGGTGGGCGTCGGCAAACGTCTCGACGTAGAGGAGCGCGTTCTTCCCGTCCTGGATCTCGGCCTCGAGCTTCGCCAGGTCGAGGTCGCCGGTGAAGATGGGCCGGCTGCCGTCTCGGACGTTGGGGACCTTCAGACCGCGGGGTGTCAGGACGTCGGAGATGACGAGCGCGTTGCTGGGGACGTGCGTGCAGCCTTCGGACAGCATCGTGGCGACGACGAGCTTGATGCAGCCCAGGAGGTTGTGGGTGGGGCAGACGTGCTCGTGGCCGAGGACGTCCTTCACGGCACTCTGCAGCGCCTCGAAGTTCCGTGCTCCGGCATACGCCTCGTCGCCCACGCGCAGGCCGGCCATCTGGTCCTGACTCACCGCGCTGCTGCCCCACGAGGACATGTCGAAGGTGACCTGCGACGGCGTGAGGTTCAGGACGTTGAAGCTCGCCGCGATGAGGTTCTTCTTCCGCTCCTCGAGGGCAGGGAAGAAGGTCCGGCGGACCGTCTTGATCTTGTGGGGCTCGTGAACGGGCAGGGGCCTGGACATCGCGCAACCTTCCTCGTGGGGAACCTGGACGGGAACCGGCGAGTGTAGCCCTGGGCGCTGCGCGCTCCGAGCCAAGCCCGGGCCGCGGCGGGCGGATCCCGAGGAGCGAAAGGAGTAGGATGAGGCGGGACATGGTCACACAGGGAGTTCCGTGATGCGCGTCTTGGGCCTCCATCCCGCCACTCTGGCGGCGACCTGTCTGCTGCTCCTCGGTGGTTGCGGCGGCGTCGCCTTCGAGCACCCCCTGAGCGACGACGAGACCTCCCAGGTCGACGAGCGCCTGATCGGCTTCTGGGAGCCGATCCCGGCGAGCGTGGACGCGGAGGAGCCCGCGCCGGGGGATCTCTGGCACCGCCTCGCGGTGGGGAAGGTCGCGGGGAAGCCGAATCGGATGGAGGTGGTTACGCTCGAGATCACGGCCGGCTCGGTGAAGGTCCAGCGAGCCGTGTTGCTTGCGACCCGGATCGGCGACGATCGCTACCTCAGCCTGCTCGATCTCAACAAGGTGGAGAAGGGCTACCTCGTCGTCCGGTACGACCTGCCGGCCGACGACCGCCTTCGATTCCAGATCCTCGACGAGGACGTGTTCGCCAAGGCCGTCGACGCCGGCGAGCTGGAGGGGCAGGTGACGGGGGGCGGCCGGGACGACGACGATGCGGCCCTGACCGTGCACGTCACGTCGAGCACCGCGGCGCTGCGCGCGTGGATCGAGGCGCACGCCGACACCTGCGTGAAGACGAAGAGGGTGACACTCCGGCGGCTCGTCGAGAGGGAGTCGAGGGGAAGCGCGGAGCCTCCCGAACCACCCGAGCCTCCCCAGCCCCCCGAGCCCCCGGCGGAGCCGGACGAGCCCTCAGAAGCTCCGAACGAGGAAGACGACGCCCAGGACGACGAGTAGGGCCAGCACCACCCGGCGGAAGCGGGCGGCGTCGAGGAACGACGAAGCCCACATCCCGGCCCCGAGGCCCAGGAGCAGGGCCGGCATGCCGATCAGGTCGAGACGGAGGACCCGAGGCGTGAGCAGGCCCCACCAGGCGAACAGCACGAGCTGCACCGCGGTGTTGAAGAGAAACAGCACCGAGAGGTTGGCCTTGAACGCGCCGGCATCCCAGCCGCGCGCGGTGGCGTAGACGATCACGGGCGGTCCGCCGGTGTTGAAGGCGCCGCCGATCAATCCGCCCAGCAGGCCCGCGAGGGGACCCCAGCGGCGGCCGACGCGCGGGTGCGGCGCTGCGTCCCGTCTTCGACGCTCCGCCACCAGCGAGGCCGTGCCGTACACCAGCAGGAAGGCGCCCAGGGTGCCCGTGACCACCTGCGGCTCGATCGACCTCAGGTAGAGCGCGCCGAGCGGCGTGCCGACGACCTCGCCGGCGAGGAGGGGGAGGAACTTCCGCGGGTCCACGTGGGACCGGTAGCGCCACAGCATGGCGAGGCAGAGGACGAGGCCGAACACCGAGACGAGCGGGACCGCCTCGCGCACGTCGAGGACGTGCGGCAGCACGGACATCGCGACCAGGCCGAAGCCGAATCCGGTGGCGCCCTGCGTGAACCCTGCGACGAGGAGCAGCGCGAGGAGGAGGGGCAGGATTTCCATGACCGGGGCAAGCATCGCGGCCCGGGGCGGGGAGAGCTAGGATTCGCGCAATGGGTGACGTCGAGACGGCACTCCTCCTCGGCGAGGAGCACACTACGTACGGCGAGTTCGGGCTCCGCGCAATCGGCGGAGGGCGGACGGTCTGCGCGATCGGTCCGGGCCAGGTGATGACCCCGCAGTCCGCTGCGGCCAAGTTCGATCCGAACGAGGACGCCGTGCTGGCGATGGACGACGGCGACGGGGTGCTCCTGGCCGTGGCCGACGCGCACCACGGCCGCCACGCGAGCCACGACCTCCTCCGGAGCCTGGCAGAGAGGCTCTCCCCCGACGTGCCCGACCTCCACGCCCTGTCGGAGGCGGTGGCCGAGCCGATCGAGGACGGCGGGACGGTGCCGGGCTCCTTCTCCGAGACCACGCTGGTCGTCGTGGTCTACGAGCGGCGGAGCCGGCGCGGCTTCGGGCTGTCCTACGGGGACTCCTCGGCACTCCTGGTCGGCGGGAACGCGCCGTCGCTTCGTCTGGCCGAGAAGCGGTCCGTCTTCGTCACGCCGGCGCGTCCGGACAGCCTCGCCCGGGAGCGGGCCGTGCCGTTCCGCTTCCTGGGGGAGCCGGGACGCCTGCTCGTCACCTTCACCGACGGCGTGGACGAGTGCTGCTACGGGCGTCCCAAGCTGTCGATCCGCCGGTCCCACCTGGACGCGTTGTTCGACGTGCAAGGCGCGGACGCCGAGTCCTACACGCGCGCCTTGGCCCAGTTGGCGCTCGACGGCGTCGACTCGAACCCGGGCGGCCAGGACAACCTCGCCCTGGCCGTCGCAGCGATGTAGCCCTTCGACGGGGTTCGGGGCGCTTCCCCGCTGCTCGGGGATGGCACCTCAGGACGAACCGTTCAGGACGACCCGTTCAGACCGAGCCGTTCAAGGCGGACACCGGCGCCGGATCAGCGCCTGGCGACGACGTACGCGATCCACGAGGGATCGCACGTCGCGCGCTCGACGGGCTCGTACTCGTCGTTGCCCTCGCCGTCCTCGTCCTCGCCTTCCCAGTAGACGCTCGAGGAGGAGAAGCCGGCCTCGGCGAGCAGCTCGCGGATCTCGGGGATCGTCCAGAAGCGCCACTCGTAGGCGAACGCCTTCTCGAGGTGGCTTCCGTCCTTGAAGTCGAAGTGGATGAAGTGGCGCACGTCGTGGGAGAGGGGGTCGAACTCGTCCATCTCCCAGCGGTAGCTGAATCGCTTGTACTTGCGTGTGTCGGGATCGTTCTCGACGTAGCAGTCGCCCCCGCCGAACAGGTCGAGGATCATGAGGCCATCCTCGGCCAGGTTCTCTCGGGCGATCTCGAGGTACGCGCGCAGCTCGTCCCGCGTCTTGAAGATCCAGTACGAGAAGTTCTGCGCCGCGAGGACGTCGGCCTTGGGCTCGAGGAGGGTGCGCACGTCGTCCTGGACGAGCGTCACGCGCTCCTGCGCGGCCGGCTCGAGCTTCGCCAGGTTGTGTTCGCGCCCCCAGGCGAGAGGTTCCGGATCGAGGTCGACGCACAGCGCGGTGCGTCCGGGCTCCTTCACCCACTCGCAGGAGACGGCGAACGTGCCGCAGAAGTCCTCGCGCAGGACCTTGGGGGCTCGCTCGTGGACGTCGCGGTACACACGGTCGAAGAACTCGGCCTCGACCTCCGGCTCCTGGACCGACCTCTGGTACAGGTCGTACCGGTCGGCCTGTTGCGCGAGGGTCGGGCCCGT
>JAUXCH010000357.1 GCA_030618975.1 Planctomycetia bacterium | reverse complement strand
GCGTCGGTGGCGGGGCGCACGTCGTACGGGTGGTCACCCGGCGGATCGAGGAGCGAGGCGGCCTCGTGGAGGGGGTGCGCGGGTCGGTTCGCGCGTGGCAGCACGAGGTCGAACCCGTCTCGTTCGCAGAAGGCACGCACCGCTTCGATCTCCCGGACGGTCGACGCGCGGTGCCGCAGGACGACGCAGAGGCGATGGGACGAGCGGATGGCGACGAGGTTCGGCGTCACGGCGCGCGCCGTCTCCAACAGGCGCATTCCGGGTCGCGGCGGGCTGGTGAGGTTCGTGCTGACGGCGAAGGCGCCGTCGGGCCGTACGCGCGCGAGCGCGGCCCGGAGGCCCTCCACCGTGAGGAGCGGTGTCACCTCGGCCGAGGGGCCATCGCCGACGTGCAGCAGCACGGCGTCGAAGGTCGCGCCTGTCGTCTCGAGCCAGGCGCGCGGGGGCGCCGCCACGCCCTGCACGTCCGCCAGCGCGAGGAGGTCCTGGTTGGCGTCGACGACGACCGTCGCCCGGCCCAGCTGGGGTCCCACGCCGAGGAGCAGCACGTCCTGGGGTGAGACCAGCACGAAGGGGAGCGCCCCGGTCGTCTCGTCGAGGTACGACGAGGGCCCCAGGTCCTTCGCGGCCACGAGGTGGCCGTCGAGGAAGAGCCCGCGCTGGAGCGGCGGGGTCGACGAGGCGTGGAGCGACAGGCCGGGCGCGAAGTGCAGGTGCGGCGTCTCGACGAGGTCCACGCGGCCCTGCGGCCCCCAGCGGGTCTCGAGGACGCGTCCGCCCGGCGTGGCGGGCAGGTCCTTGAAGGGCGACATGGGCAGTCCGTGGCCCCCGAGCAGCAGCGCGAGGACGGCCGCGAGGGCACCTGCGACCTTCGGGATGCGTCCGGGCACGAGAGCCGCCCCCAGCGCAGCGGCGACGGCCAGGCCGGTCAGGACGTTCTCGGGGGGACCAAGGAGGAGCAGCGGTGCGGCGGCGAGCGCGCCCAGGCCCGAGCCGAGCAGGTTCATCCCGTAGATCGCCCCGGGCCGGCGGGCGTGGAGCGCCAGGGCTACCGCAATCGCAAGCGCGGCGAAGAAGAGGGGGAGGCAGAACAGCGCCTGCAGGGCGAGCAGGGACCACCACTCGCGGGGATCCCAGCCGACCTCGAGGGGGTGGAAGGCGACGCCCTCGGCGAGACGCAGGCTGACCGGCAGCAGCACGGCGTAGAGCGCGCCCGCGACGGCCACCGTCGCAGGGCGGCGCAGGCGTCCCAGAAACGCCACCGCGGTGCCCGCCGCCCCGAACGCGAGCAGCGCGACGGCGACGACGAGGCTCGCCGCGTGTCCCCACCAGGCGATCGCGAGCACGCGGAACAGGCAGACCTCGTGCGCCAGGACGACTGCGCTGAGGACGAAGATCGCGGCGCGCAAGGAGCGCTATCTCTCGGCGCCGTCGCCGGTCAGTGGGACGAACCGGACCGCGTAGAGGCTCTTCGTGCGGACCTCCCCGTCCGCACCCTTCGTGACGAGCATCAGGTCCTGCACCGCCATCGCTGGCCCGACCGGGATCACCATCCGGCCACCGGGAGCGAGCTGCTCGACGAGAGGCGGTGGAACGTGCGGCGCGGCGGCGGTCACGAGGATCGCGTCGAACGGGGCGTGCTCCTTCCAACCGTGGTATCCGTCGCCGTGCCGGGTGGTCACGGACCCGAATCCCGCGGCCTCGAGGCTCTTCCGTGCGCGGGCGACCAGGGGCTCCTTGATCTCGATGGAGAACACGTGGTCCGTGATGGCGGCCAGGATCGCAGCCTGATACCCGGAGCCCGTCCCGATCTCGAGGACCTTCGAGTCCGGTCGCACGTGGGCCGCCTCGGTCATCGAGGCGACGATGTAGGGCTGCGAGATCGTCTGGTCCCAGCCGATGGGCAGCGGGCAATCTGCGTAGGCCTCGTCCTGGAGAGCCTCGGGCACGAAGAGATGTCGTGGAACGCGCCGCATCGCGGCGAGAACGAGCGGGTCGCGAACGTCCCGCTTGGCGATGTGGTGCACGACCATCCGCTCGCGTTCGTCCGCGCGCTGCGACCTCGCCTGCTGCAATACGGCTTCGGGGTCGTCACCCGGCACGGAGGGGGGTATCGGCTCGAGATCGGGGTCGGGCTCAGGGTCGTCGCCGCACGTCGCGAGCAGGACGACGGCGAGCAGGAGCGGAGCGAGCCGTGCGAACCGCATGGGGAGATTGTAGCGACGCGCACCTCCCGTCAGGGCATCCAGATCTCCAGATCCTCCTGCCCCGCCTCCACGTCGCGCGCGACGACCGTCTCCGTCCCGTCCACCGCCACGTAGCGCAGCTCGTAGCGACCGGCGAGCACGCCCCGCTCCGCGTAGAACTCGCCGTCGTCCGGGAGAGAGAGCTCGAAGCACGCGCCCGTGCGCAGTGCGTAGAGACGGCCCAGGAATGGCGACACGTCGCGGGTCCGCCTGCGCAGCTCCCCGCCGAGCGGCAGCCCCTGAACGAGTTCGAGGGTCACCGTGTCGCCCGTCCGCACGCCTCCTGCCGCAGCGACGTGGCCAAGTGGACTTCTCGCCACGACGATCAACGGCTCGTCCGTCGGCACACCCCGAAGGTCGAAGGACGGCCGGGCACCGTGGTACATCGACGCCCTGCGCGTCGTCGTGCCGGCGACCCAGATCTCGACCGTGCAGCCGAACTCGGCCTCGGGTCCCCCGACCCGGACGCGAAGCGACCCGCGACGGGGGAGGCGCAGCCGGACGTCCTGCTCGCCCGCCGCGGCCTCGTGTTCGCCCAGGAAGATGCCGTTCGTGCCGTCGAACAGGCCCACGCGGTACGCGCCGGGCGCGAGCCCGGTGACGGCGAAGCCCCCGTCCTCCTTCGAGACGGATCCCGCCCCGCACCAGCGGGACTCCCCGTCGAGCGGGTGGGCCCCGACCCGCAGATCGTCGGAGGCCGGCGGATTGCCCTCCGCGTCGCGCACCGTACCGGAGATGGTGAGCCCCGGGACGAGTCGGATCTCCACGTCCGGGTCTCCGGCACGCACACCTTGAACCCTCTCGAACGCCTGGTAGCCGGCCCGCACTGCGAGACCGGGGTCCACGCCGACCCGGAGGTCGCGATCGAGGGGGACGTTCTCCGAGCGCCACCGGCCCTTCTCGTCGAGGGCCGCCTTCAGACCTCCTCCGTACGACCCCGCCGGCGTGTCCCAGCCGACCCATACCGCCCAGAGCTCCCCCTCGGAGTCCGGAGGGAAGCCCCGGGGCGCGATCACGCGGCCCGCGATCGAGCCACCACGTTCCAGCACGATGGTGCCCATCCCCCCGCCACGGCTCGGGCTCACGTTCCGTACGGCCCTCCAACCCGGCGGCACCTCGATCGCCAACCGGAGGGCCCAGGCCTGGACCTGCTCGCCCGTCCGCAGCGAGTACGTCCCGTCGGGGCGAACGGGGATGGGCGCGACGAGGCGCTCCTCGCCCACCTCGTCACGAACGAGGGCGAGCCTGACGCCCGGAACGGGCGCCCCGTCGGGCCCCACGATCCGGCCGCAGATCTCGTCGGGCGGCGTCAGCGTCACGTCCACGGTGCCGTCGGGGGGCGGAGCCTCGACGAGAAGACGGGCCGTCCCCAGGGGCAGGAGGTTGCCCTCGGCGTCCTGGGCGCGGTTCACGCGGATCCGGAAGGCCCCCGTGCCGGGCGCGAGGTGGACGGCAACACCGTCGACGCCCCGGACGGAGCTCTCGAACGGGCCGCCGATCCGGTCGACCTCCGGAGGCCTCGTGCAAATCACGCGAGACAGAAACCGCGGCACGAGGCGTCCCTCGGGGTCGTGCACGCGCACCTCGATGCGCGTCCGCGCGACGGCCTGAGAGACCAGGGTCAGCACCTCGACAGGCAGCACGACGCCGGAGCGCAGGACACGGGCCGCCTTCGTCGGATGCAGGTGGAGGATCTCGAGGGGGCCCGCGACGGTCGTGGAGACCGCGAACCTGCCGGCTCCGTCCGTGCGGACGTTCTCGCGGAAGAGCGGCTCGACGTCCGCCTCGGCGACCCTCTCCTGCACGACGAGGTTCTCCCCCGGCAGCGGTGCTGCCTCCTCGGACACCAACCGGCCGCGAAGGACGTGGAGCGCAGGTAGCGTGAGTTCGACGCCCCGTCTCACCTCGCCTGGCGCGAGCGGCTCGAGTGTGATCCCCCGACCGGGCAACCAGGGTTCCAGCCGACTTGCACGCAGCGCGACCGGGCCGGGGGGCAGATCGGTCAGCGCCCACGAGCCGGTTTGGTCCACGGTCACCGCCTCGACGGGATCCCGGGCCCAGTCCAGCGCCCAGGACTCCTCGCAGTCCCAGGACACCGAGACCTCGACGGGCCGGGCGGGCGTCCCGTCCGCCTCCAACACGCGACCCGACACGCGCGCAGTCGGCAGGGTCTCGAGGATGAGGGTGACGCCCGGCAGGTCGGCGTCCAGCGCGATCGCTCTCGACCACCGGCCGACCCGTCCCTTCTTCGTCGCCCCGATGCGGATCGCGGGCAGGGACGGCGGGAGGCACGCGACGACGAAGCGACCCTCCTCGTCGGCCGTGAGTGGCACGGAGTGACGCCAGGTCCGCAGCGACATGCCCAGGCGCTGTGCCAGCACGACGGACCACGCGCCCTCCTCGAGGCGGAGACGTGCGTCCGCGACGGGCCGTTCCTCGGAGTCCACCACGCGGCCCTCGATGCGGCGTCCTGGCGACAGGGCGAGCACACGCGCGGGCAGGGGTCCGCCTCCCTCGGGCACCAGGACCACCGCGGCATCGCAGGCCCCCTCCGGGTCCTCCCCCCGCAACCGCTCGTCGAGGCCGACGGAGACGAACAGCGGATGCCAGACGAACAGCCACCAACGCCCCGGCACCAGTCCGGTCAACTCGAAGCGACCGCCCTCGGCACTCTCCGCCGTCGGGCCGAGGTCGCGCCCGTCCGAGGCGAAGGCGATCACCACTGCGCCCTCGATCCCGGCTCCGGTGGCCGCGTCCACCACCTGCCCCGCGAGGCTCGACACACCGACCCCGGACGGGGACTCCCGACCTCCGGGGTGGGCGCGCCCGTGGAGGATCGCATCCGCCTTCTCCACCCCCTCCTCGGGTGTCGTGGCGCACGCCGGTCCGGGCGGGTCCGGGCGATCCGCCGAGGTCGGGCCGTGCTCCGGACCTTCACGCCCACCGGGACGGCCCAGGACCACGAGCAGGACCAGCGCGACGAGCACGCCGACCGCACCGAGTCCGAGGAGCCACCTCCGCATCCATCCGCTCCTTCCGGGGATGCGGACAGCGTATGCGAGGCAGGCCCTCTCGCGCGAGGAGCACGATGGAGAGCTCGTGGCCGGGCCCCTGGCGAACACCCGCGGCCATGCGTGACCCGGAGGGCGGCCTGACCCCAATCCACCCCGCTCGACAGCGTGTCGGGGACCCCGCCTAGGCTGCCGCCATGGGTACACGAACGAACACGAACACGACTCCGAATGACGCGCCTCGCGGGCAGTGCCTCCTCTGCGGCAAGACCGTGACCCGGCGAGGGATGACCACCCATCTCCGCGCGTGCCGCAAGAAGAGGAGCGCGAAGGGATCGGACCGGCCGCGCCGCACGGGGCCTGTCGTCTGCCTGGTCGTGGAGGGCTCCGAGCTCCACTGGCTCCACTTGGAGATCGACGTGAACGCCACGCTCGACGATCTGGACCGGTTCCTCCGAGCCACGTGGCTGGAGTGCTGCGGGCACCTGAGCGACTTCGAGATCGACGGTGCCCG
>JAUXCH010000040.1 GCA_030618975.1 Planctomycetia bacterium | reverse complement strand
GTTTTCTCTGCGGCTCCGTCGCGGTAATGGACACTCAGCATGCCGCCACTCCGGACGACGCGGGTTACGCGGCAGCCCTCCCGAAGCTCGGCACCGGCCTGGACTGCGGCAGCGAGGACGCGGTAGTCGAGATCCTCACGGCGAACGACGTAACCGTGACGGGGAAGGTCCGACTGGCCGGCATAGAACGGGATCCGTTCGCGGTACGCGCTCTTCCCATTCAGGAAGAGGTTCACGTGTGTGATCGCGAGAGGTCCGGTCGCCTCCACCTCGTTCAGACACCCCATCCGGTGAAAGAGGCGAAGTCCACGCGGCTCGATGAAGTCGCCACAGACCTTGTCGCGCGGGAACCGGGCGTGATCGAGCACGAGTACCCGGATGCCGCGCGTGGCAAGGGCCCAGCCCATGACCGCGCCTGCGGGACCGCCGCCCACGACGACGACATCGTGAGTGGCTCGGGGGTCGGCCCGGCGTCGGTGCTCAGTCGCGTTCAAGACTGAAATCGCACGTGACCCACGGTGTGCCGGACGGACACTCGGACAACCGGGTCAGCGTCAGTCGGTAGTGTTCTCCCGCGACACGGAACCCGACCGTGGCGCCGACCCGCACCTCACCGTTCCACGAACACTCGAGGCATGGATACGGTGTCGGCGAGAGAAACACCCCGGTGGGTCTGGCAAACTCGTCTCCGCCGCGTGCGCTGGGTGCCACTTCCACCGTGACGAAGTCCCGCGAGCGGGGTGTCCGGACTGCGACCACGAGCTCACCGACGACGGCGCAGGGTTCCGAGCCCGGGGCGTCGACGACCGTAGCGTTCCAGCGTGTTGCCACCATGGTTCGCTCCCCTCGAGCGATACACCGCACCTCCATACGGTGTGCATGCCGTGCGTTTCGCGCAAGAGGTTTTTGACGGCTCCCCGCACGGGCTGGTATCTGGCATCGAGTCCGCTCGGCCACGCTGCCCAGCCGCACGTCTCCGCCCCGGGGCGGCCTGGTGCCATGGGTGCGCCTTCGTGCCTGCAAGACTGGCTCGCGGGCGCGCAAGGGCGAAGGCCACTCCGAGCGACCTCGAAGGCCAAGGCGAATCGGGTGACGTGCTCGATCCGTGCCCTACCCGCCATCAACGCGGCACGGCGACCGTTGCTGGGGCGGGCTCGAGGCCGGCTCGAGGCCCATTGACGCTTTCCGCCGCCCGTTCTACACTCCAGCAGCCGCAGACGCTGGGGGAGCCTATGGCAACAAGTGTCAAGGTCCTGAGCCTTCCCGATGTCGACATCGACGATCTCCCCACCGTGGACGTGGAGGTGCAGCACCTCCCTACCGTGGACGTCGACGTCAGCTCGCTGCCAGACCTCAAGATCACCGAGGTGGGGCCTGTCGGACCGGTCACGTTGGCAGGGATACCGGACCACTACACGGTCGGGATCAGCCAGTTGCCCGACGTAGTGATCCGGATCCACGAGATTCCGTCGGTGCGCGCACACGTGCCGGCGAACTTCAGGTTGGGACTCTCCGTCCTCGGTGTCGAGCTGGCCGCCCTGCACCTCTGTGGCGAGGCGCAGGTCATCACGGAGCCGTACGTTCGGAACCCGTGCGAGAAATGCGGCACTTCACGGGACGTGCCTGACCATGGCGACCACGTGAGCGCCGTCCTCCGGCTGAAGACAGACGGATGAGCACCATCCGGGGAGCCGAGGGGATCACGCTCGCCGGCCCGCCGCGCAAGGTAACGGCAGTCGTCCGGCTCGTTGCGCCCCCGGGCGCGGTCATGTCGGTCGAACTGCTGATCGCCGGGAAACCCGTCATCTACCGAGCTTCGGTAAGGCGGTTCGGCGAGGGAACGTCTGAGATCCGGCTTCGGCTGCCACGTGACACACCGCCCGGGATCTACGTCGGAGAGGCCGTTCTAGGGGACGAGGAGCTCCCCATCACGGTCGAGGTCGAGGCGGCAGGGAAGTTGCGAGTGCGACCCAAGCAGACCCTGCTCTCGGCGGAAGCCGGATCGAGGGCGGAATTCGTGGTCGTCGTCCTGAACAGCGGCAACGTCTCCGTCGACATCCCGAAGGCCGGCGTGTTCGATCTCGACGACACCGAGGATCAGGACCGTGCGTGGGGTCGAACCCTGCGGGCCAAGCTCCCGGAAGGCGAGCATCGGATCGACCGGTTCTTCGAGGAGATTCGCGGAAGCCATGGCGGCGAGGCACGCGTGGCCGTGCGAACCGGTGGGGGGCGACTCGATCCTGGTGAGTCTTCCGAGCTGAGCTGTCTCCTCGACGTCCCGGTCACGGTCCAGGTGGGACGTTCCTATCTCGGCGCGTGGCAGATCGCGAACGCCAGCCAGCTGATCGTCGTCGAGGTCAGGAAAGGCGCTCCCAAGCAACGGAGGACAAGAGGATGACTCCCGCTGACCAAGATGCCCGCACGCGTGCGCTGGGCGACGCGATCGCGGGGTTCCTCCAAGTACCCGCGCGACTCGCAGGTGCACTTGCCGGTGGCTTGGCGACACGCGGTTTGCGCGGGTGCGAGATTCCGCCGCCGTGCTGGGAACCCCGGCCAGCGGGTACGTGCTCCCTCGTGCTTCCGCCGGGATGCACGGGCACCCTCCGGGTGCACGTCACCAACTGCTCTTGGAGGACACGCATCGTCGGGATCACCGCGGTCGGGCACCTGGCCGGGTGGCTGAAGTTCGAACCGACCACACAGGTCATCGACCTCCAGGCGCAGGCGACCTTCGTCGTGCGAGTGCGCGCGCCGGATGATGTGAAACCGGGCCATACGGTTTCCGGGCTGATCGTCGTGCGCGGCTGTCTCGATCACGTCGTGCGTCTCCGGGTCACGGTCGCCGAGTGTGCCGGAAGGACCTGCTGTGAAGTAGCCATTCAGGACTGCCAGGACCACATCCACCACTGGTACGACCACTTCTACTGCCTGCGGCCGTGCCGTGACCTCAAGATGTATGAGGTGCAGGATGGCTGACGCGCTGGACCTGACGGAGATCGCCCGACGGACCGTGCAGGCCAGTGCCAAGTTCTACAAGGGCTGGTTCGACCTCTCCGTCGAGTACTTCCGCGGCATTTCGGAGATCTTCGCCGAGGCGGATGCTCCTGCGCCCGGCGTGGACGAAGCGGAGGAGTTGGATCCGCTCACAGGTGTGCTCGTGCTGGAAGGCGAGGAAGGAAGCACGGTGCGGGGCGCCTTCCTGGTCACGAACGACCTCGGGCGCATCGTGTCGTGCGAGTTCGTCACGTCCGAGTTCACCGATCCCGACGGCGCCAGCTTGCACGCGAAGGCGGTCTTCGATCCGCCCAAGCTGGATCTCGAGCCGGGAGAGCAACGGGTCGTTCAGGCGATGATCTCTGTGGACGGCAAGCTCACCGCGGGTGTCCCGTACTCCGGTGAGATTGCCATCCAGGGGCTGAAGGGCTTCACCGTTCCGGTGGTCCTGCGACGCCTTCACCGAGTCGAGGACTCCCGCACGGGACAGGATCCGGCGGACAGAAAGCAGGCCAGCAGGAAGCCAGGGATCCGGCGGACGACGGGCAGGGAAGCAGCGCCGAAGAAGACCGCCAGGAAGACTGCCAAGAAGGCCGGCAAGAAGACCGGCAAGAAGACTGGCAAGCAGACCGGCAAGAAGGCGGCACCCCGAGCGAAGAAGGCCGGCAAGGGGTCGTCCCGCTCTGGAAGGACGTCCCGGACGAAGAAGACCGGCGGCAAGCGGGGGCCGCGCGCGAAGAAGACCACCAAGCGCACCCGGTAGGACGCGACCCTGGCGGCGGTTTGGCCTGGTGGGTGATGTGTGCGGGCCGGGACCCTTGGACGGCTCGCGCCGCCGCGCGCCGCCTCAACGCGTCGGCAGATTCACGGCGTGCTGCGGGCTTCCGCTCACCATCCCGCCTCGCGGGCGGGGCGGGGGCGTGGGCGCGAACCCGACGAAGAGCCGTATCCCGTCGCAGTCCTCGCCGAAGCGAGGGATGAACCACTCACCCTCGAAGGTCGTCCCGTCGGACGAACGGACGACACGCAGTACGGGTACGGTCTTGCCGAAGAGCGGCGCGCCTCCCATGCCCGGGAAGTTCGGCACGGATCCCATGCCGCCCCAGGTCCAGGCGACGCTTCCGGTGCCGAGATCGACGACCAGGATCTGGGGCGGTCCGAGTGCCAGGTCGGTGCTGCCGTCCTCGGCCTCCGCGCCCGTCTGGACCTCGAAGCGCAGGCCTCCGACCTCGGGAGGCACCGTGCCGCCGAAGAGGATGCGCCGGCCGACGCGGAAGGCCCGAACGCTACCTTTGGCACCTGGCAGGCCTACGTCGACGGCCTCGGCCCAGGGATCCACGTGCGGACCCTCGGCGGTGACGATGCCGTCGAGCACGACGTTTTCGGCTTCGGAGCCCGTGGCCGCCACGACGAAGCTCGCGATTGTCTGCTCGACGAGGGGGAGTCGGCGGAACATGCGCGTCCCGTTTGCCCAGCCGCGCGCCTGGCCGGCCTCGGGCGGGCAGGCTTCGTCGTAGACCACGAGGCGCGCTTCCGGGCGCGCCTCGACGATCTGGTCGGCACCCAACTCTACCTCCTCGCGATGGACGAGGAGCAGGAGCGGCGTCTCGGCAGGGACGCCTTTCAGCTTCGCGAGCGTGTCCAGGCCGAGGGTCTTCGCAACCGGCGACATGGCCACGACCGCGGCAACCTCCTTCGGGTGGCGGCTCGCGGTGTCGATGGCGACGGCGGGGCCGACGCTCGCACCGACGAGAACGATCTTCTCGGCATCGCAGCCGCCATCCTTGGCGAGCCAACGCACGGCGGCGACCGCATCCTTGTGCATCGCCTTGAAGATCTTCGTGTCGCGCTTCGCCACGCGGGCACCGAGATCCTTCCTGCCCTGCTTCGCGCTCAGACCGTGACCCCGCGGGTCGATGGCGAGGACGCTCACGCCTCGGACTCGCAGGGGCTTGATCAGCCTGGCCCATGCCCTGCGGTCGCTCTTGTACATGGGGAGCAGAACGACACCCGGGCCTCCCGGCTGCGCCGCTGGGTAGAAGGTCGCCGCGATCGTGAGTCGGTCGGCCGTCTTCAAGGCGACGTCACGTGGCGTGGCGGCAGCGCCGGTCCTGTCCGGCCCCCCCCAAGCCGGCGCCAGTACCGCGACGGCCAACGCGACGACGCACAGGGCGCGTGCCCAAGGCTGTAGGATTCGCATGCGGGTCTCCGGTCGGGTCGTGGAACTTCCCACGTCTACCGTGGCTTCGATTCTGCGCGCGCCGCCTGCCAGGTGGCGAGGAACTTCGTTCGCAGGGCTTCCCAGTCCTCGTCGGTGCGCACCGGCACATCCGGGGCTGGATAGGACGTTGGCCAGCGCCGGGCGAGCACGCGTACGGCGGCGTCCGCGATGCGATACCCGCTGTCGTACTCGGGGACGAGATCGCACATCGGCGTCTGCCGTGGGATGCGTCCGAGGGGATCCTCCTCGAGGTCGCCCAGGCGACCGGCGAGCAGGTCCTCGATGGCGGTGAGGATCGCCTCCTCCGTCGGCCAGCGCACGGGAACGCCCTCGGGGAGGTCGGCTGCGAGGCCGCGGACGGCGCCCAGACCGGCGTCGGCGAAAGCCAGCACGACGAGCTCGCGCACCGCCGCCGGCCGGCCGTCGAGTCCTTCCGCCAAGGCAGCGATCCCCGTGGGATCTCCGCAGGCGGCCAGGAACGAGATCAGGGCGCCGCCCTGTTCCGGGTCCTCACGTGCCGTGTCCTGCAGGTCGCGCCACAGGCGCGCCGCATCGGCGACGACGTGCGGTTCGTCCAGGTCGAGCAGGGCCCAGGCGGCGAGGGCCTGCGTGCGGGGATGCGGGGCGTGGGACAGCAGGAGCCGCAAGAGGTCCCGTGCGTCGTCGTCGTCGATCCCCGGAATCGCCGCGGCGAATCCCTTCGTGCCCCACACCGCGTCCGGCGCGCCCGGGAGCGGGCCGCTCCCGCGGTCGGGGAGAGCAGAGACGAGCTCTCTCCGACGCCGGGGATCCGACTCGCTCGCGAGCGCGCGGAGCGCGGCGACGAACTCCTCGGCGGGAGCCAGCATCTCGCGCCAGCGCTTCTGGACCTGGGCCGCAGCGCCGTGCTGGAACATCGACGGCGCGTCGCGAGGTACGTCCCACGACTCCTTGCCGGTGATCCGCTCGAGTACGACGCGCGCCACGTCTCCGACGCGCGCGACCACCTGGCGGGAGAAGGTGGTGTCCTGGATGAACAGGACCGCGCGGGTGAAGCGTGCGTCCGGTACGGCTTCGACGAGCGCGGGCACGGCCGCACGGCCCATCGCGAGCAACTGCCCGGCGGGTGTGTCGGGCCCTCGTGTGTCGATGGTGACTCGGCCTTGGCGGGTCATGAAGACGTCGCCGGGTTGGTCGCGCAGGCGGTAGACGAGCTCGCGTGCGCGCTCTGCGGGGGAGAGCGAGGCGAGCGCCGCGTCGGAGACGGCGGGGTGGTCGGCATCTTCAGCAACCATCGGCTCGAGAACGCGCAGCGCCTCGTCCGCGCGCGCGACGTGCGGACTTGCGGGGAAGCTCTTGCGCCAACTGCGGAGCCGTTCGAGGAGTCTCGACCGGGGAATGCTCGGCGCGGAGAAGTCGAAGAGGATGCGCCAGATGACGGATTCCCCGATCTGGGCGGCGGCGATCTCCTCGATGGGCGAGTCCTTGCGCTCACCCGCCCGCCTCGGGAGTGCGCGGGCCGCCTCGAGCAGCTCGTGCGCCTCGCGCTCCAGTCCGTTGTGGGCACAGTGACTCGCGAACGCGACCGCCACTCCCTCGTCGCCGAACCGGAGGCGGAGTCCGCGGAACAGGTCATCGATCGATTCCACGGCGCCCGGATCCTCGCGGATCGCACGCAACCGGGAGATGGCCGCCTGCGCGACGTCCCCGAGGTCGACGGGGGACACGTTGCCGGTCCAGCCCTGCGAGGGGGTCCGGTGCACCCTCCTCGGCCACAGGTCCGCGTCGAGCACGGTCAGGAGGCCGTCGCGCTCGGAAACGACGAAACCGTCGAGCTCCCAGACGTCGGCGGGCTCCGGGGTGTCGGACGTGACGTGGGCGGCAACCCAACGGATGCGGACGTAGGGCTTGCCCGCTGACGAGGGGAGTCCGATTCCGTCGAACCAGTGGATGGCGCGTCGGTCCTCGTCGGTGAGCGGGGAGGGCTCGTCGGCGGTGGCGGACGGAACCAGGACGGCGAAGGCCACGATCACCCCGACGACGAAGATGCCTCGCTCCGACACGCCACCCTCCGAGAGGGCCACAGGGGCTGGCCGCAAGGGACTCTACCGCGGTTGCCTCCCGCCGGAGCCGCCCTTTCCCATGGCGACTCGCCCTCCTGCGACCCGGCGCCACCTGCAGGGAACCGCTCCCCGGGGTATCGCGTCCAACCGGGTGTGGATCCCCGCCACCGAGGAGGTGCGCCATGCGGTCCTTCGCCACGGCTCTCGGTCTCGTCCTGGTGCTGCTCACGGCTTCCTCGCCGGGGATCACGGACGAGCCCCTGCCCGCCACCCAGGGCCACGCCCCCGACGAGATGCGGGATGCGAACCGCGCGGCCGCCCTCCTCCTCGCGGAGCGCCTGAAGCGGGACCGGCCCGGCGACTACGAGCTGCTTCGGTGCGTGCGCCCGCGGGACCTGCTCGTCGTGCGCGGGGCCTACGACCACGTCGAATGGGTCCTCCGGCAGGTGGGCGTTTCGTTCACCGAGTGCCGTCCGTCCGCACTCGCGACGACCTCCCTGCGGGGCGTGGAGGTCGTCCTCGTCAACTGCCCGGGGAAGGTCGGTCGGCGGGGCGCGCTCGCGCTCCGGAGGTTCGTGCGCGGAGGCGGCCTGCTCTTCACGACGGATTGGGCGGTCCTCCACGTCATCGAGCCCGCGTTCCCGAACACCATCCGGTACACGCGCAACCCCACCCGGGACGACGTCGTGTCCATTCGCGTCGTGAAACCCGAGCACCTGTTCCTGAAGCACGTGCTGACGGGGAACGACCCGCATCTGTGGTGGCTGGAGAGCCAGTCCTACCCCATCCGCGTCATCGACCGCCGGCGGGTCGAGGTACTCATCGACAGCTGGGAGATGCGCCGCAAGTACGGCGCCGGCCCGATCGCGGTCACCTTCCGCGCCGGACGCGGGCGCGTGGTGCACATCGTCTCCCACTTCTACCTCCAGCGTTCTGAGCTCAGGAACCGCAGGGATCGCCTGCCCGCCGGGACGTTCGCCGCAGAGGTCGGCTTCGCACCCGGCTCCCCGGTCGCGAAGCGCCTGGAGACGGACGGGCTGGGACGGGTCCGTGCCGGGGAACTCAGGAGCGCCTATTCCGCCCAGCAGTTCCTGGCCAACCTCCTCATCGAGGCGAAGCGCGCGCGACCTCCGAGGCCCGCACCCCGCCCGGAGCCGCGTCCCGCCGAGCCCTCGCCGGACCCCACGTCGGAACGGGGTACCCTGCTCGCGGAGGCGACCCTCCTCGCTGGACCGGGCGGCCGTCCCGTGAAGACCTTGTCCGCGGGGCTGCGGCTCCGTGTCCTCGAGCGCCGCGACGGATGGGTGCAGGTGAGGACGGCCGCGGGCACGACGGGCTGGCTGCGGGCGAATGCCGTCGGCGAGTAGAGGGGCGCCGATCCCTGCAACGGGGTCGTGACGAGGCGGGCCCCGCGATGCTTGCAGACTGATATAGAAGTGATATCATATCGCCCTGCGGCGCGTATGACCGGGCCGCAGACGAGGAAGACACGTCATGCATGGAACCGAAGAACGCATCGTCCACGTCCGACGCGGTTGGATCCCGCTGATTCTCACCCTCCTGTTCCTGCCGGCAGCGACCTTCCTGTTCATCGCGACGGCCGCTCTGGTGACGGAGGAGTCCACCGGCCAGGAGGCCTGGTTGTGGCTGCTCCTCCCCGCCTTCGTGCTCCTCTTGTCGGGCCTGCTCCTCTTGAGTGGCCTCTTCACCCTGCAGCCGAACCAGGCCCGCGTCCTCACGCTCTTCGGCGCGTACGTCGGGACGTGCACCGAGAGCGGCTTCCACTGGACGAATCCCTTCTACAGCAAGAAGCGCATCTCTCTTCGGACCCGCAACTTCGACGGGGAGAAGCTGAAGGTGAACGACAGCAGGGGGAACCCCATCGAGATCTCGGCCGTGGTCGTCTGGCGCGTGGCCGACACCGCGAAGGCCCTCTTCGACGTCGACGACTACAAGCACTTCGTCAGGGTCCAGAGCGAGTCGGCTCTCCGTCACGTGGCGAACAACTACCCCTACGACCACGCGGAGGACGAAGAGGAGGGGGAGATCACGCTGCGCAGCGGCGTCGACGAGGTGAGCATGGCGCTCCAGAGCCAGGTCCAGGAACGTCTGAGCAAGGCCGGCGTCGAAGTCGAGGAGGCCCGGCTGAACCACCTCGCGTACGCGCCGGAGATCGCCGGGGCCATGCTGCGCCGTCAACAGGCCGAGGCCATCATCGCCGCCCGCAAGAAGATCGTGCACGGAGCCGTGAGCATGGTGCACATGGCCTTGAGGGATCTCGAAGAGCAAGACGTCGTGGAATTGGACGATGAACGCAAGGCCGCCATGGTCAGCAATCTGCTCGTCGTACTTTGTGGCGAGACCGAGGCCCACCCGGTGATCAACACGGGCACACTCCACAACTGATGGCGCGGAAGGCGTTCCTCCTCCGCATCGACCCGAGGCTGCACGAGCAGCTCGAGCGCTGGGCCCAGGACGAACTGCGCAGCGTCAACGGACAGATCGAGTACCTGCTGAGGCAGGCGGTGTTCAAGCGGACCTCGCGGGACCCGGAAGCCGGGCCGCGAGGAAAGGGGCGCAAGAGAGGCAAGGCGTAGGAACCGCTACCAGGCAGGACGCTCGGCGACGCAGCGGAAGCCGAAGCGCGAGATCCCCGTGCGCCCCCCTCGCAGGGGCGGGACTCCCGTACCGCACGGTTTCCCCGGAAGATCCCCACGGCCCGAGAGGACCACCTCCGGGATACGGCTTCGGAACGTGACGGACGCTGTACCGGGTCGCGTCGCGGCGGTATCTTCTCCGCCTCGGTCGAGTCGAGCGGCCGCAGAGGACCCGATGGGAGACACAGACATGAGATTCGTCCCGGGCGTCATGCTCCTGCTCCTCCTCCTGCCCCTGGCGACCCCCGTCGCGTCGGCCGAAGACGTCGACGGGGCCCTGGCCATCCAGGACGCGGTGCGGCACGCGCGCGACGCGGTCCTCCCGTGCCTGGTCCGCGTGCAGCCGATCTCCGAGGTCTACTCCGGAGGCCGGAAGAGACGGCGGACGGGCTTCGGAAGCGGCGTGATCTTCACCCACGAGGGCCACGTCCTCACGAACTACCACGTCGCGGGCCGCGCGAAGAACTTGATCTGCGTCATGGCGGACAAGGAGGAGGTCCCCGCCACGCTCATCGCGGGCGATCCGTGGACGGACCTCGCCGTGATCAAGCTCGACCTCTCGTCCTACAAGGGCCACGCCCTCCAGTGGGCCGTGCTCGGCAACTCCGACGGGCTCGAGGTGGGGGACTTCGTGGTCGCCCTGGGGAGCCCGTTCGCCCTCACGCGGACGATGACGTTTGGCGTCGTGAGCTGCACGGACCGCTCCCTCGGCGTTCGCAACGACCTGCCGGGCGAGATGGGCCTCCAAGAGACGGGTCAGTTCAACACCTGGATCCAGGTGGACGCGCTCATCAACCCCGGGAACTCCGGCGGTCCGCTCATCAACCTGCAAGGCGAGGTCGTCGGCATCAATGCCCGCGGCGGGGCCGGGATGGGATTCGCCATCCCCATCAACGTCGCACGGGATGTCGCGAGGGAGTTGATCGAAAATGGAAGCGTCCGCAGGAGCTGGATCGGCGTGAAGTTCCAGGCCCTCGCGAAGTTCCAGGAACGTTTCGTGGGTGACGCCGCAGACGGTGGCGTCCTCGTGGGCAATGTCGTCGCGGACTCCCCGGCCGAGCGGGCCGGCGTCCGTCCGGGCGACGTGATCCTCACGTTCGACAAGAACTCCACCGATGCGCGCTTCGAGGAGCAGATCTACCCCATCGCGCGCATGGTGGCCAAGACGGAGATCGGGAAGACGGTCGAGATCGTCCTGCTGCGGCGGAAGAAGCGGGTGTCGATGCTGCTCACCACGGAGGACCTGGGCCAGGCGGTCGGTGACGACTTCGAGTGCGAGGCGTGGGGGCTCACGGTCAAGGACATCACGGCGTCGATGGCGCGCATGCTCGCCCTCGACGACCACGAGGGCGTCCTGGCCACGGGTTCGCTCTCGGACAGCGCGGCCGCGAAGGCCAAGATCGGGAATCGAGACGTGATCCAGGAGGTGGCGGGGACCCGGATCAAGGACCTCGCGCACTTCAAGGAGACCTACGAGAAGCTCACGAAGGAGATGCCGAGGAAGGTCGTGCTCAAGGTACGGAAGACGGACGGCACCCCACGTCTCCTCGTCCTCGACCTCTCGAAGGCCAAGACGTCGGACGCCGAAGAAGGGAACGGGAAATGAGAGCCGCCATCGCAATCGCCGCCGTTGTCGCGGGACTGTTCAGCCTCCCCGGCGCTCGAGCGGACGAGATCCAGGACGCGGTCACGAACGTCACCGAGACGAAGGCCCACCCCTTCGTGATCGTGGAGTTCGATCTGAAACAGGCCGACGGAAGAGGCGGCCGCGAGGTGAAGCTCCAGGGAACGATCGTTTCCGAAGACGGCCTGGTGCTCGTCTCGGGCTCGAAGCTCGTGGAGCCGCCGGTCGGAGACTCGTACGCCAAGCCGACGGAGTTCTCGGTCCGCTTTCCCGGGGACGAGAAACTCGAGGCCGAGTTCGTGGGCAAGGACGACGAGCTGAATCTGGCGCTCCTGCGCATCCTCCCGGAGGAGGGCGAGGAGGCGACGAAGTACGAGCCGGTACCGTTCGCCGAGGACGTGAACATCATCCCCGCCGAGCAGTTGATTGCCGTCCGGCGACTGGGAAAGGTGGACGACGACCTGCTGACGTTCGGAGTCTTCCGGGTGACCAACGTGATCCCCCGCCCGGGCCTTCCGACCGAGTACCGGGTGACCGGGAATCTCGGGAGTTTTCAGAGCTGTCCCATCTGGGCGTTTCGGGACGACAACGAACTGCATCTCGTCGGCTTCGTGGCCTCGAGCTCGCTGACGCGTGGCCGGGGCGGATATCGGTTCGTCGACGGACGGTTGGAGCGGGTGCCGAGTGGCGGGGGGAGCCCCGGGCACCCCTTGCGAATCCTCGACGCGCAGACGATCCAGGAGTTCCTCGCCGAGCCGACGAGGTTCACCCGGCGCGACTGCTGGCTCGGCGTGACGGGCCTTCAGGCACTGACGAAGGACCTCGCGGAAGCGCTCGGTATCGAGAACCCCGGCGGGCTCGTGGTCGGGCGCGTGGGGGAGGAGAGCCCGGCCGAGAAGGCGGGGATGAAGGCCGAGGACGTGATCGTCGCCGTCGACGGCGAGGCCCTCGACACGGTGGAGGACCAGGACATCGCTTCCTTCGCGAAGTCGATGCGCCGGGCGAAGGCCGGAGACGTGCGGACGATCAAGGTGCTGAGGCGCAAGGGGGAGGAACACGTCGAGGTGGAGTTGGCCGTCACGCTCGACGAAGCGCCCCTCAGCGAGAACGAGGTGAGTGAGTACCACGACATCGCTTTCGGCTTGAAGCTGAAGCCCCTGACGCGCGACTTCCTCGAGCGCGGGCACCTGTCCTTGGATCTCGTGGGCGTGCGCGTCACGTCGGTGGAATCGGCGAGCTGGGCCTACATCGCCGGAATCCGAACCGGAGACGTGATCCAGAAGATGGTGCTGAAGCGGTGCGACGACCTCGACGCGTACAAGGAGATCATGGCCTCGCTGCACGAGACCCGTGACTCGGAGGTCTGCTACAACGTGTTGCGGAGCCGAAAGAGCCTCTTCCTGTGCGTCCGCCCCGACTGGAACCTGGTCGAAGCCTTGAAGTGAGCCTGTCCTCCGCTGTCGGGTGGGGATCGCCGAGGCCACGGCGAGGTCCCGACCTTCGGCGCCTTGCGGAATCAGCACGCGTGCGGATCTGCACCACCCGTCGCACGGAGCCTCGAAGCGCGTCGGTTCGAGAGACTCCTCCCGGTAACGACTTGCGGCAAGCAGGTGACCGATCGGAACTGCGAGCGGTAGCGAGGTTTCCGGAATTCCCGGGATTGCGGGTTGGATTCGGAGGAATACGATTTGCACGCAGTTGGGCGACAGGAGGAACATCATGGTCTTCCAAACACGCCGATCCGGTGAACGTCTCTCGACCGGGATGCTGTGCATCCTGCTGGGATTCGTCATGGTCGTGGTCGTGGTCGTCGTCGGCCCGTGGGTGACGCAGCCTGCTCTCGCGGGCGGGTGCATCTCGCCCCGGCCCCCGGGCGGCCCCAAGGAAGCGCCGCCGCCGCCTCCACCCCCGCCTCCGCCTCCGCCTCCGACGGAACCGCCGCCCTCGGAACCACCCACCGAGGACGAGGACCCTCCGGCGACCGAGCCCGACGACGAGCCGGCTCCCGAGGCACCGACGGACCCGCCGACGACCCCGTCGGAGGACCCTCTGCCTCCCACCGCGCCCACCGCGCCCACGACCCCCACGCCGGCCCAGCCGGTGCCCTCGGCACCCCCCTCGACCCCGGCGACGCCGAATCCCGGCGCGACGGGCGCTCCGACGCGTGGCGGGCGCCCCGTTCCGGGAGAGTCCCTGGCCGACCCCATGTCCACCTGGCGTGGGTGGTGGCTGGTCAACGACCGGTCGCTCCTGCCCGGGCGTGCGGACGCTCGTGGCACGACGACGCCGTCGCCCGACGCGGAGGCGGCCCTCGAGGGCCGGCGGCTCCGGCGCCGCACGGCGGTCAGCCGCGAGATCCTGCCCGCCTTGCGGAAGGTGCTCGACCCCGAGGCGGAGGTGAACGACCTGCTGCGCCGGACGGGTCTGCTCGCCCTCGGCAAGATCGGCGAGACGGAGGAGGACGCGGCGCTGCTCATCGGATGGCTCGTGGACCCGAGCGCGGACCTGCCCGTTCGCGAAGCCGCGGCCCTCGGCATCGGACTGTTGCGTCGTAGCGATCCCGAGCGGCAGATGGAACCCCACGTACTCGACGCGATCCGGGCCCGGCTCGTGCGAGTGACCGACGACAAGACGGCGCCCGAGACCGTGCGCGCGACGTGCGCGATCTCCCTCGGTCTGCTGGGCGACCAACCGTTCGGCGAGGGCATCCATCGCGACGGCCGGCTCGTGACCGCGCAGCTCTGGCGCGGCCTGGAGGGGAAGAGCGCCAACCTGGACCTGCCGGTGGCGCGCCTGACGGCGCTGGGCCTGCAGCCTGCCGCCGGCGTGCCGGACGGGGTACGCGAACGTCTGGGCGACATCGTCTTCGGGCGTCGCGCGCACGGCCGGCGCTGGGACGACGTCGAGCGCGGACACGCGCTCACGGCCCTGGTTCGCCTGGGCGGCCCCGAGGCGCTCACGACTCCGCGCCACGTGTTGTTTCAAATCTGCACTGCAATGATTCGTTTTTAATTAAAATGTTGCACTTTGTAATTACCAAACAAATATCATGTCAAGTTATTTTTCAGAAATGATTTCCTGTCATTATATTTGATTGTATTTCTTTAATTTTGCATCTAATGATTACAGTAACCTGACAGAATTCTCCCGATAAGTATTTCCTGTTCTGTCTCTGT
>JAUXCH010000011.1 GCA_030618975.1 Planctomycetia bacterium | reverse complement strand
TCCTCGGCGCCCCGAGGTAGACGACTTTCGCTTCGCGGGGCACCCCGTGCGGTGCGTTCGCGCGTAGCCCTCCGTCCGGCCGCACTGGGGGTCGGAGTGCCCCCGAGCCCGATTTCTGGCCGCTGCGTTGCGGTTGTCGAAAGAGCCGCCACGCGTCGGCGCTGGGGTGTGGATTCCCTCCACAGGTCGTGGAATTCCACGACGTTCGCGTAACTCGTTATGCGTACATGGGTTACGCCTAAGGCCCGGCTCCTCGCCGGTCAGGGCTGTGGAAGGCATCCACAGCGCACGAGGAGTAGTCCTCTCGGCACCCGTGAGATCTGGAGAGTGCAAGTCCTTGATGGCAAACGGGTTACGGAGTCGGGGCGCGGAAGTCGGCCCAACGGGTACGGCTGGTGCGTGGAGTACGGATGGTTCGTGCAAAGGAGTTCGTCATGGGTGCTCTTCTCGCCATCGCTACCTTCGCTCTCTTGATCGGGATCGACTACCTGCTCACCCGCCGCGCCGCCGCGCGCGAAGTCGCCGTGGAGGCGGCCGCCGCGCCGGTCCCCGCCCTCCCCCCGGCGGAGACCCGCGTCGAGCCGGTCTGGGTGGACGGCTACGACATGCCCGACCAGCTCCACTACCACAGGGGCCACGTCTGGGCGCGGGTCGTAGGTTCCGACACCGCCGTGGTCGGGGTCGACGACTTCGGTCGCCGCCTGCTCGGGAAGGTCGAGGGGGTCGGCCTCCCGAAGGTCGGCTCCTACATCCGCCAGGGTGCCACGGGCGCCCGGATCGACGTCGATCACCGCGCCGCCGACCTCGTGTCGCCCGTGGACGGGGAGGTCATCGCCGTGAACCCGAGCCTGGCCGAGGAACCGGGCCTGGTTTCCGACGATCCCTACGGCCGGGGCTGGCTCTACCAGATCCGCTCCACCAACATCGCCGCCAACCTCCGCAACCTCATCTCGGGGTCCTTGATCCACAGGTGGATGGACGACAGCCGGGAACAGCTCGAGCTGAGGCTCATGGCGCTGTCCGGCAGCGTTCTCCAGGACGGTGGCGAGCCGGCCCAGGACTTCGCGGAGCACCTGGACACGGGGGAGTGGAAGAGCCTCGTCGAGGTCTTCCTCCTCACCCAGGGCTACGACCGCTAGGAGGAAGGGGGCCGGGCGGACGCCTCACCCTCTCCGCGGGCTGCGATCGACGAACCCAGGACCGCTTCTTCCCGTTTCTTCCCGGGCCCGCTCCTTCGAGGAGCGGGCCCTTTTCGTAGGTTCGTGATCGGGGCCGGACCCTCGGGCGCTCCCTACGGCGCGAGGATCTCGACGGTGGGGAAGTAGTCGCGGTAGCGCCGGGCATCCCGGGTGAGCAGGCGGTAGTCCGCGACGGCCGCGTGGGCACCGATGTAGAAGTCCGGCAGGGGGGAGCGCCGCGCGCCGCCGCGCCGGCGGTAGCGCCGGAAGCACTTCCCGGCCAGGAAGGCCGCCGCGTAGGGGAGGGGCTCCTGCCTGTAGAACTCCGAGGGGAGCGCATCCTCGAGGTCCTCGACGGCACCGAACCAGACCGAGACCTCGGCGTAGATGAGGGGGTTGATGACGAGAATCGACTCCTCGCCGATCGCCTCCACCTGTGCCTCCGACCACGCTGACCAGGTAGGGTCCTCGTCCACGATGTCGAGGATGACGTTGCTGTCTACGAGGACGGGCTTCATTCGCCCCGGGTCAGCGCCATGATCTCGTCGGTCGTCATGCCGATGCCCTTGCCCCGGGCTTCCCGGAGAAGCCGGACGAGGCGCTCGCCGCGGGTCTCCCCCTTCCGGCCCGCGGCCTTCACGAGGCGCACCGAGTTCCCCTCGAGGACGAAGTCCACCTCGGTGTGCGGCAGGAGACCCAGCTTCTCGCGGATCTCCTTGGGGATGGTCACCTGGCCCTTCGAGGTGATGCGCATGGCGAGTATTCCGATTACCGGTAAGAGTAAGAATAGGCGGCGCCCGGCGGCGCGGCAACCGGAAGTCCGGAGAGGCGCATTCGTTGCGGCTGGGAGGATCCCTGGGGTGCCTCACGGGGCCTCCTCGTCGGTGCCCCGGATCCGGTCGAGGGCGCGGGCCGCCCGGGCGGTCGCCGTTTCGTCGGCGTAGGCCGCGTAGCGGAGGGTCGAGACGAGGTGCCGGTGGCCGAGGAACGCCTGGACCGTCGGGAGGTCCACACCTGCCCGTACGAGGTTGATGGCGGTCAGATGACGAAGGTCGTGGATGCGCAGCTCGGGGAAGCCGATTTGGGCGGCGGCCTCCTTGAACGCGAGGCGCCAGGTCGAGCGAAGGCAGCCGTCACCGCCGATCGCGGCCTCGAAGAGGCGACGCGAACCCGGGTCCGGAGACCGGGCGGCGGCGTCCCGGCGCAGGGCCTCCTCGAGTCGGGCGGACATCTTGAGGAGCCGTGGCACGCCGGCCTTCGTCGTGCGGAGGAGCAGCATGCGGCTTGCCAGGTCGACGTCGTCCCAGCGGAGGCGGAGGAGTTCGCCGAGCCTCGCGGCCGTCTCGAGCGCGACCAGGAAGAGGAGGCGCTTGTCGGACGGGAGGAGCTCGAGCAACTGGTCCTGCTTCTCGAGCGAGACGAGGGGGATCGGGGTCACCTGCTCCCGGCCGCGCTCGATGCCCCGCGCGGGGTTTCGCTCCACGTACCCCATCGCCTGCGCGCGCCTGAAGAGCGTGCTCGCTGCCGTCAGGACCCGATTGCGGGTCGCGGGGCTCACCCGGTCGAGGCTCGCGAGCAGGCGGTCCAGGTCGCGGGTCGCAATCCGGTCGAGGCGCCGCCCCAAGAAGGCCGGCAGGAGGACGCCCAGGACGAGGCGCTTGCGGGTGACGTGGGTCGACTCCGTGTGGTGGAGGCGGCTCCACGCGAGGTAGTCCTCCGCGAACGCCTCGAAGGTCGGGCCGGGGTCGTCGGGGACGGTCGGGTGCGGCATGCGGGGCCTCCCCTGTAGACCGCGCGGGGACGGTCTCTGGTCACGGGCTCGTGCAGGCAGGGCACGAGGGAGGCGGCCAGAGGGAGGGGGGGCGCGAAGCGCAGGCGGAAGCCCCTTCCGTAAGACCATGAAATCTCAAAGTAACTGTTTGAGATTTCATGGTATGCTCCGGCCGTGATCCACCGCTCGGGCCATCTACACCGCGTCGAGGAACTCCTGCGGCGCAACGCGGTCGTGGGCATCCTCGGGGCTCGGCAGGTCGGAAAGACCACGCTTGCGCGGCACGTGGCGAAGGCCTCCGAGCGCAAGGTCCACTGGTTCGATCTCGAGGACGCCCGCGACGTGGTGCGGCTGCAGGACCCCATGGCCCAGCTGACCCCGCTGAAGGGGCTCGTGGTTCTCGACGAGATCCAACAGCGTCCGGATCTGTTTCCGGCGCTGCGCGTCTTGGCGGATCGACCGCGGAAACCGGCACGGTTCCTCGTGCTCGGCAGCGCATCGCCTGACCTCTTGAAGCAGAGCTCCGAGAGCCTCGCGGGACGGATTCACTATCACCACCTGGGCGGACTGTGTTCCGACGAGGTCGGTATCGACGCCGTGCAGCGCCTGTTCCTGCGAGGTGGGTTCCCGCGGTCGTTCCTGGCTCGCACCAACGCGGAGAGCATGGCGTGGCGCCGGCAGTTCATCGAGACGTTCCTGCAGCGCGATCTGCCGCAGTTGGGAATCCAAACGCCGGCCGTGACGCTACGCCGGTTCTGGACGATGCTCGCTCACTATCATGGCCAGATCTGGAACGGGTCGGAGCTGGCGCGTTCCTTGGGGGTGAGTCAGCCGACCGTGCGGACGTACCTGGGCCTGCTCGAGGCGACCTTCGTCGTACGTCGCCTTCAGCCCTGGCACGAGAACCTCAAGAAGCGCCAAGTGAAGGCGCCCAAGCTGTACCTGGAGGACACCGGGCTCCTGCACTGTCTTCTGAATCTCCCCACGCAGTTCGACCTCGATGGCCACCCGAAAGTGGGCGCCTCCTGGGAGTCCTTCGCGATGGGCGCCGTCGTTTCTCGGCTCGGGGCACGGTGGGACGAGTGCTACTTCTGGGCTACCCACCAGGGAGCGGAACTCGATCTGCTCGTGGTCCGCGGGCGGAAACGGCTTGCCTTTGAGTTCAAGCGAACCACGGCGCCCCGAACGACTTCTTCGATGCGGATCGCGATGGACGATCTCGGACTGCCTTCCCTACGCGTCGTGCATCTCGGGGATCACACGTTTCCGATGGCGGAGAAGATCACGGCGGTGGCCTTTCGGGACCTGGAGGCGAACCTCCGTCCTCTGCGATAGGCCCGCAGCCGAGCCGCCTCCGCGGGGTTTCAGTTCGGCACCCACACCGTGGCACCGCGGTTCGTACGACCCGGAGATCCTCATGACGAACACGAGAGCGCGATTGCGGGTCCGGGGCTTCGGCGCCTGCGTGCTCGGGATCCTCCTCCTCTGCTGCGGGTTCGACACGTCGTGGGCAGGTCCGGAGCCCGAGGATCCCGAGCGCCCGTACCCCATCGTCGACACCGCGCAGGAGCGCTGCTACGACGCCCGGAAGGAGATCCGGTATCCCGCGGCGGGCCAGCCGTTCTGCGGCCAGGACGCGCAGTACGTCGGCAACGCACCGTGCTACGAGGACCACGGGGACGGCACGGTCACCGACCTCGTGACGGGGCTCATGTGGCAGCAGGACCCGGGGGAGAAGAAGACGTTTCGCCAGGCGGTGGCCGGCGCCTCGGCGTGTCGGGTGGGCGGCTACGAGAACTGGCGTCTGCCGACGATCAAGGAGCTCTACTCCCTGATCCTCTTCTCCGGCACGGATCTGGATCCGAGCGGCCGGGGTGCGGAGGGCCGGCAGCCCTTCCTCGACGTGCAGGTCTTCAGGTTCCGGTACGGAGACCCTGCGAAGGGCGAGCGGGTCATCGATTCGCAGTTCGCGACGTCGACGAAGTACGTGAGCACGACGATGCGCGGCGACGAGACGATGTTCGGGGTGAACTTCGCCGACGGTCGCATCAAGGGGTACGGCCTGCGCGATCCGCACGGCCGGCGCGAGAAGACGTTCTACGTGCTGTACGTGCGGGGGAACCCGGGGTACGGCAAGAACGACTTCCACGACAACGAGGACGGCACCGTCACGGACCGCGCAACCGGCCTGACGTGGATGAAGCAGGACAGCGGCCATCTCGCCGCGGGTCCGAAGGACGACGGCTCGATGACCTGGGAACAGGCGCTCGCGTGGGCCGACGGGCTGGAGCACGCCGGGCACGCCGACTGGCGGCTGCCCAATGCGAAGGAGCTCCAGAGCCTCGTCGACTACACCCGCAGTCCGGATACCACGTCTTCGGCGGCCATCGATCCCGTGTTCGAGATCTCGACGGTGATCCGGGAGGACGGCAAGCAGGACTTCCCCTTTGTCTGGACCTCCACCACGCACGCGAACGCGTTCGGGGGATCGGCCGCCGTGTACATCGCGTTCGGCGAGTCGCCGGGCTGGATGCGCGATCGGCGGCGCGGCGGGGAGCCCCAGCTGCTCGACGTGCACGGGGCGGGCTCGCAGCGCAGCGACCCGAAGGACGGCGACCCGGCGGCGTTTCCCGAGGGACGCGGCCCCCAGGGCGACGTCATCCGTATCCACAACTTCGTGCGTTGCGTACGGGGCGGCGAGGCGACGCTCCGCAAGGAGGGGCCGCCGGTTCGCGAGGCGCGGCGGGGCCCGGGTCGGCGCGGCGGCGCGGACGGACCAAAGGGCCGCGGGCGATCGGGCTTCGTGGAGCGCCTCGACCAAGACGGAGACGGGCAGGTCTCCCGCACGGAGTTCGACGGACCGGCCGACCACTTCGACGTGCTGGACCGGGACGGCGACGGCTACCTCTCCGCGGACGAGGCTCCGCGCGGGCCGCCGCCCGGGCCGCCGCCCGGACGCGGCGGGCGGTAGTCGGCGGCCGAGCCGGGCGGTGCTGCGCATCGCCCCACCCGCATCGCCCCACCCTGGGCTTCACGTTCCGCGGTGGTTTCGTGCCGGTGCGCGCCGGGATGCGTCCGGATCGGGAGTGCCCCGGGACCGGAAAGTGCGATCGGTCGTCGAAATCCGATGGGACCACGTAACCCCCCGGGCCGCTCGCGCGGTCTCAGGGCATGGCCCTCTACCGAGAAGATCTCGAGCAGACCGGGTGCGGTTGCCCGGCCTGCCGCGAGACGCAGCACACGAGCGAGATGTACTTCCATCCGCACTGTCACCCCGGGAGTCCGACGTGGGTGCACTTCCGCGGGGACGTGTTGACCGTCGAGTGCGCGAAGTGTCGCAGGGAGGTGGTGACGGTGGTCGTCGCCTCGCGCGCCCAGGATGTTCCCGAATCCGCTGAGCTCGACGATGACGAGCGGTGTCCCTGACCGGCGTCTGCCGACCCGTCGTCGGTTGCCGGGAATCCCAATCCGCGAGCCCCAATCCGCGAACCCAAAGCCACGAGCCTCAATCCGCGAACCCGAAGCCGGGCACGCGAGGGCCCGGAAATCGGGTCGCGCGCGCGGGCCCTACCGTCGTGCGCCCCGGGAGTTCGCATGCACGAACTTCCGGGACCCTTCGCATGGGGCAGGACGTCCGTAGGGACGTCCGCATGCCACCGGCGCAGGACACTAGCCGTTCGAAGGCCCGTCGGCCCCGAAGACCAGGGAGGCGATGAAGGTGCCGTCCCCCAGGGCCAAGGCGAGATCCACGCCGGCGGCCCGCGCCCACGCCTTCGCCAGGCTGGGCCCCAGGCCACCCTGCTCCGACGCGGAGCGCGCGGCGTCCTTCCTCCAGTAGAGGTCGAAGAGGCGATCGAGGTCCTCCTCGTCGAGGTCGGTCGAGGGATTGGTGATCGTCAGGACCACGCGTCCGTTCGCGTGCCGGTTTCCGACACGAATCGTGCTGCCCTCCGGCGCGTGGCGGACGGCGTTGTCGAGGAGGTTGGCCAGCAGTGCCTCGACCGCGTCGCGATCGGCGTGGACGACGAGGTCGGTCCCGACGTCCAACGCAAGGGACTGATCCCGCGCGGACGCCGATCCGCGCAGGCCCTCCCAGATCGCCTCGACGAGGGAGTGCAGCTCCAGGCGTTCGGCCCGGGACGCCTCGTCGGACGCCCGCGCACGTGCCAGACGCAGCACCGCCTCGACGACCTTCGACATGTGCAGCGCGGCGTCGTGGCCCTCGGCGAGGCTCTGCTTCGTCAGCGCCGCGTCGTCGGGGAACTGGAGGGCGACCTCCGTGAGGGTCCTGAGCTCCGCGATGGGGGTCCTCAACTCGTGCGCGATGTGGGCGGTGGTCCTGCGCTCGCGCTCGAAGGTCTCCTCGAGGGCGTCGAGGCGCTGGTTCAGGGCGTCGACGACGGGTGCCAGCTCGCTCGGGGGCGCCTCGAGACGGATCCGCTCGTCCAGGGCCGACGGATCGAGCGCGGCGATCTGCCGGCGGAGGTCGTCCAGCGGGGCGAGTCCGCGTCGGACGAGGACGAACGCGAGCACCGCGCCGCCGACGACCAGGAGGACGAGGAGGCCGAGCAGCGCTCTCAGCAGCGTGGAGAGGAAGGCGTCGACCTCCTCCGTGGCCTCGGCCACCACCACGGTCGCCGTGAGGGCCGGGATGGGCTCCGAGCCGCGGATCTCGCGCCACGCGCGCTGCCGGGCCTCGTCGGAGAACGAAGCCGCGACCCTCGTCAGCACGACCGCGCGACCCGGCCGGCCGTCCGGCAGCACGAGGTCCGCGTGGATCCTCTTCTCACCGGGCGGGGCGTCGACGGCGAGGTGTGCGTCGCCGAGCGAGGGCGAGCGCGCCAGCTCGCGGCCGTCGCCCATCCGGATCTCGTAGTACGCCGCGCCCTCGGCCGCCGCGTAGGCGGGGTCGAGGCGGCCTCGATCGGCCAGGTGGACGGCGAAGGCCGACGCGGCGAGCCGGAGGAGCTCGCGCCGAGCACTGGTGTCGACCCCGTCCACCGGCGCCCCGTCGAAGGCCTCCGCGCCGAGCGCTTCCATGCGCGAGCGCTGCTCCGGTTCGACCCGCAGCTCCAGGTGGAGCGCCAGCGCCTGCGCCTTCTCGAGGAGCGTCGCGTCGAAGCCCGCGCCCAGGGCGGCGCCGACCGCTCCGTAGACGAGCACGCCGCCGGCGACGAGGAGAGCGCCCAGGCCCACGCCGAGGGGGACGAGCAGGCGGAGGCGGAGCGACGTCACCTCGCCGGCACCGTGAGGAGGTAGCCGCGTCCGCGCAGCGTCTCGATGCGCGGGCCGTCCTCGATGCCCGCGAGCTTGGCGCGGAGGCGGCAGACGGCGGAATGGACGGCCGCGCCGCCGTGGGGGAGGGTGTGCTCGTCGTAGATCGCGTCCTCGATCTCGATCCGGGAGACCGCTTCGCCCGCGCGCAGGGCGAGGCACTCGAGGAGCGCGTACTCGCGCGGCGTCAAATCGACCTCCCGCTCGCCCTGGCGGACCGACCCGGTCGCGGCGTCGAGGGTGAGTGAGCCCAACTCGACGAGCGGGTTCTTGCGGCCGTAGCGCCGCCTGACCAGCGCCCGGAGGCGCTCGACGAGCTCGGCGAAGGCGAACGGCTTGACGAGGTAGTCGTCGGCCCCCGCCTGGAGGCCCGCGACCCGGTCCTCGACCGTGTCCTTCGCGGAGAGGATCAGGACGTGGGAGTCGTTGGCCTCGGCCCGCAGCGAGCGGAGCAGGCTGAGACCGTCGAGGCCCGGGAGCATGAGGTCCAGGACGACGACGTCGTAGGGGTTGACGGTGGCGTAGGAGAGGCCCGTCAGGCCGTCGCCGACGGCGTCCACGGCGAATCCGCTCCGGCTCAGGCCCGCCTGGAGAGCCGTCCGGAGCCGCTCCGAGTCTTCGATGAGGAGGACGCGCATGGGTTGCCCCCGGGCCGTTGCCGTTGGCGGGCCGACGGCCGTACGGGCCGCGCGGGGAGAGGGTACCCAGGGTGCGGCCCCCTGCGTGGCTCGGGGCACGAGCGGCCTCGGCGACCCGTGGCGCCCTGGGAACCGATCCGCCGAGGGAGGCACGGTGGCACGACGCGTGCGCTGATCCGTCGCCTCCCGGGCGCATCGCCGGCAGGATCGCCCGTAGAGCCCGGTTCCCTGCCCCAGGGGCCCCGTCCGTGGCGTTTAGGCCCACATTCGGGCCGGATCTTGTGGAAGGTTGCCACAGCCGGTGTGATAGTCCCCACCGGATGCGCAACTGATGGATGGTGCGTGGTTTACGAGGATGGGGCCGACGGGGCGGTGTGGACCGTGTGGAGGATCCCCACGGCCCGTGTCGCGGATTCCTACATCGCTACGTGAGAATGTGGATTTGCAACAGCTTGTCATTCCACGAGTTACGTCGGCAGGGGTGCGCCGGGGCCCACAGCGGTATGGCCCGTGCGATGGGGAGGGCGTCACTTCGACACTGGAGCAGGTTCAATGGGCGCTCTTCTCGCCATCGCAACGTTCGCACTCTTCATCGGCATCGACTACCTGGTCTCGCGGCGCACGACCGCGCGGGAAGGTGCCGCCGCGTCCGCTGCGCAGACAGTTCCCGCGCCGGCGAGGGCCGTGCTCAAGACCGAGCCGCGGCCCGAGCCCGTCTGGGTCGCCGGCTTCGACATGCCGGAGCAGCTCCACTACCACCGCGGCCACGTGTGGGCGCGGATCGTGGGGCCCGATACGGTCGCCGTCGGTGCGGACGACTTCGGGCGCCGCCTGCTCGGCAAGGCCGAGGGCATCGTGCTGCCGAAGGTCGGCTCCTACATCCGCCAGGGCGGCAAGGGTGCCCACGTGGCGGTCGCTGGGCGGGGCGCCGACCTCATCTCGCCGGTCGACGGCGAGGTCGTGGCCGTCAACCCGGAGCTCGAGAACGAGCCGCAGCTCCTCTCGGACGATCCCTACGGGCGTGGCTGGCTCTTCAAGATCCGCTCCACCAACCTGGCCGCCAACCTCCGCAACCTGCTCTCGGGCTCCCTCGCCCGGAAGTGGATGGAGGACAGCCGCGAGCAGCTCGAGCACCGCCTCATGGCGCTCTCCGGCTCCGTGCTCCAGGACGGCGGTGAGCCGGCGAGCGACTTCGCCGAGCACGTCCCCACCGAGGAGTGGATGGGCCTCATCGAGGCCTTCCTTCTGACCCAGGGCTACGACCAGAGGGCCTAGGGCCTCCTGATCGAACGAAGAAGTACATCGAGGAGTTGACGATGGAAGCCGCTCAACAACGCGCCATCCTGTTCGACCTCACCCGGTGCTCCGGATGTGGCAAATGCGTCGAGGCCTGCATGCAGAAGCAGGGCTTCGAGGGGGATCCCTCCAAGGTCAAGGACATGTCGGCGACGGCCTACTGCTCGCTGAACACGGTCTCGAATCCCGAGGATTCCGACGACGAGTACACCTACCGCGATCTGTGCCGGCACTGCGTCGAGCCGAGCTGCGTGAGCGTCTGCCCCGTGGGCGCGCTCGACAAGACCGAGCTCGGGCCCGTCGTCTACGACGCCGACAAGTGCATGGGCTGCCGCTACTGCATGACGGCCTGCCCGTTCAACGTCCCTCGCTACGAGTGGGACAGCCCGGTGCCGACGGTCCGCAAGTGCGACATGTGCTTCGACCTGCAGAGCAAGGGCGAGGACACCGCCTGCGCGACGGCCTGCTCCTACGGCGCCACGATCTGCGGTACGCGCGAGGAACTCCTGGAGGAGGCCCGGTCCCGGATCGAAGAGGATCCGGACGACTACTACCCCCACATCTACGGCGAGCACGAGGTCGGCGGCACGTCGGTCCTCTTCCTCTCGCCCTTCCCGGTCGAGGAGCTCGGGTTCGACCCCAAGCTGGGCACGGACCCCATGCCGGTCTACACGTGGCGTGTCCTCGAGAAGATCCCCGGCGTCGCGATCACCGCGGGCGCCACGATGTGCGCACTCTGGTGGCTGACGAACCGCCGCAACGCGGTTCGGGACCACGAGGCGCGCGAGAAGATCCAGGCGAAGGCCGCCAAGGCCGCGAAGAAGAACGGCTCGAACCACGAGGAGAACGGTCATGGCTAGCGCCGTCGCGAGACCCCTCAGCTTCTGGCGGGGGATCTTCTACCTGCTGCTCGGCACCGGCCTCGTGCTGACCGTGATCCGGTTCACCCAGGGACTGGGCGCCGTCACGAACCTCAGCGACCGCTACCCCTGGGGCCTCTGGATCGGCTTCGACCTGCTCTGCGGCGTTGGCCTGGCGGCCGGCGGATTCGTGATCACCGCGGCGGTCTACATCTTCCACATCGAGCGGCTGCGGCCGATCGCGCGTCCCGCGCTGCTGACCGCGTTCCTCGGGTACCTGCTCGTGATGGTGGCCCTGATGTTCGACCTGGGCAGGCCCTGGAACATCTGGCACCCGATGGTCATGTGGAACCCCACCTCGGTGATGTTCGAGGTTGCGTGGTGCGTGATGCTCTACAGCACCGTGCTGGCGCTCGAGTTCAGCGGGATGGTGTTCGAGAAGTTCCGGTGGAAGCGCGCGGCCAAGGTCCAGAAGATCCTGACGATCCCGCTCGTCATCCTGGGCGTGATGCTCTCGACCCTCCACCAGTCGTCGCTGGGCACCATGTACCTGATCGTCCCGGGCAAGCTGCACGCGCTCTGGTACTCGCCGATGTTGCCGATCCTGTTCTTCGTGTCCGCGGTGTCCGTCGGCCTGGCGATGGTGATCGTCGAGTCGAAGCTGTCCTCGCGCGCCTTCGGGCGGGGCCTCGAGATGCCCATCCTCACCGAGGTGGGGCGGGTGCTCGTCGGGGCGCTCGGGCTCTACGGCTTCATGCGGATCTTCGACCTGTTCAACCGCGGCATGCTCGGGGAGGCCTTCACCTTCTCGTACGAGTCGTCGATGTTCCTGGTCGAGTTCGGGCTGGGTGTCATCCTGCCCATGGTCATCCTGGCGTCGTCGAGGCGCAGGGCCTCGGAGAAATGGCTCTACGCGGGCTCCCTGTTCGCCGTCATGGGGTTCGTCGTGAACCGCATGAACGTGAGCATGACCGGCTTCGAGGGCGCGCAGGGCGGCCACTACATCCCGTCGTGGGCCGAGGTGATGATCACTCTCATGCTCGTGGCCGTCGGCTTCGCCGCGTTCTCCTGGATCGTCAACAACTTCCCGGTCTACCCCGAGGAAGCGAAGGAGCCCGAGGTCGCCACCCGGGAGCCCGCAGGGGTCCCGGAAGCGGAGACCACGGCGCCCTGGGAGCGCGTGCTGATCGAACGCTGACACGGTAGTCTGAGGACATGATCCGAGACCACCTCCGGGGGCGGCCCGCCCTCAGGCACAGACTGGCCATCCGATTCGGCCTGATCCTGTGCCTGGGGCTGGCCGCCCTCTTCCTGTTGCTGGGGTGGTGGAACGTCACCACCCAGCGCACCCACATGGTCAATCTGACCGGACAGGCCGCGGCCCGCTGTTCCTCGCTCATTCGCAGCGCCACGCGCGACGGGATGCTCCACGACGATCCCGATCGCGTGGCGCGCCTCATCGAGCAGATCGCCGGCTCGGAGAGCGTACGGCGCGTCCGGATCCTCGACCGCGACGGTGTCGTCAGGCACGCGAGCGGGCCGGGGCCCGACGAGGATCGCCTCCCGATCGACGCCTACCAGTGCCAGGTCTGTCACGGGCTGGATCCCGTTCCGTCGGCACTGGAGCACCAGCGACGGATGCGCGAGTTCGAGAGCGAGGGCGGCGAGGCCCTCCTGAACGTCGTCGAACCGATTCCCAACGAGCCCGCCTGCTCCACCGCCGACTGCCACGCGCACCCCGGAGACCGGCGGATCCTGGGCATCATCGACATTGACCTGCACCTGACCGAGATGAACCGCCTCCTCGAGGAGAGCGAGACCCAACTCGGGCTGGGACTCCTCGTGACGATGGGTCTCCTGCTCGTCCTGGGGTTCGCCCTCACCTGGCGGATGGTGCTCGGTCCGGTCGCGGAGATCGCCGCCGCGACCGAGAAGGTGGCCGCCGGCGACCTCGAAGCCCGTGTGCCCGTGCACTCCTCGACGGAGATCGGTCGCATGGCGGTCGCCTGGAACTCCATGGTCGAGCAACTGGCCAAGGCGCGCGGCGAGCTGGTGGAGTGGGGCCGGGCCCTCGAAGACCGCGTCGAGGCCAAGACCGCCGAGGTCGAGGGCGCTCACGAGCGAATGCTCGTCGTCGAGAAGATGGCCGCCCTCGGCAAGCTGGCGGCGGTCGTCGCGCACGAGATCAACAACCCGCTGGCAGGCATCGCCACCTACTCCAAGCTCCTCCACAAGAAGTTCGGTCGCATGAAGGAAGAGGCGGAGCAGGCCGGTGAGGAGCTCCCGGGCTGCCTCGACCCCGACACCCTGAAGGCCCTGGACCTGGTGCAGTCCGAGGCGACCCGCTGCGGAACCATCGTCCGGAACCTGCTGATGTTCAGTCGCACGCCCGGTGCCCGCTTCGCGGAAGTGGACCTGGGCGGGCTGCTCGAGCGCTGCGCGATGCTCGTTCATCACAAGGCCGAGTTGCAGGAGGTCGACATCCAGATCCAGGTGGACGAGGACGTCCCGAAGATCACCTGCGACGCGTCTCAGATCCAGCAGGTCCTCTTGGCGCTGACCATGAACGCCGTCGAGGCCATGCCCGCCGGCGGCACGCTGAAGCTCCACCTCTCGAAGGCGGAGGACAGGGACGGGGACGGCGTCCTGCTGGAGGTCATCGACACGGGATGCGGCATCCCCGCCGAGGCGCTGCCGCACGTCTTCGAGCCCTTCTTCACCACGAAGCTGGAGGGAGAGGGCGTCGGCCTGGGGCTGTCCGTCGTGTACGGGATCGTCGAACGCCACCACGGCGGGGTGACCGCGTACTCGGTCCCCGGCGAAGGCACCACGTTCCGCGTGTACCTGCCGTGCACGCAGCCCGAGACGCCGGCCGAGACGCCGCCCGAGGATTCCACGAGAGAGGGAGGCGTGTCATGACGACCGAGGCGAAGAAGCCGGTTCTCCGGATCCTCGTGGTCGACGACGAGCTGATCGTCCGGGAGTCGCTCGGCGCCTGGCTACGCGAGGACGGCCACAATGTCGACGTGGCCGAGAGCGCGCGGAAGGCGCTGCGGATGATCGCGCAGAACGGGTACGACCTCGCCCTGATCGACATCAAGATGCCGACCATGGACGGCCTCGAGCTGCAGACGCGCCTGGCCGAGGCCGCGTCCGACCTCAGCATCATCATCATGACCGCCTACGCGTCGGTGGACACTGCGGTCAAGGCGCTGAAGAACGGTGCCTACGACTACATCGTCAAGCCGTTCGACCCCGACGAGCTGAGCCACCTGATCCGTCGCGCGCAAGAGCACCGATCGCTCGCGGTCGAGAACGTGCGGCTCAAGAAGACCCTCGAGGCCAGCGCGCCCCGGATCCGGATCGTCGGCGACTCGCCTGCGATGCACCGCATCCACGAGCTGATCGCCAGCGTCGCGCCGACCGACGCGACGGTGCTCGTGCTCGGGGAATCGGGCACCGGCAAGGAGCTCGTGGCGGCCGCGATCCACGCGGGGTCGCCCCGTCGCTACAACCCGATGGTGATCGTGCACTGCGGGGCGCTCGCCGAGGGCGTGCTGGAGAGCGAGCTGTTCGGCCACGAGAAGGGCGCCTCCACGGGCGCGAGCTACCACCACAAGGGGAAGTTCGAACAGGCGGACGGCGGCACGATCTTCCTCGACGAGATCGGTGAGATCAGCCCGCAGGTGCAGGTGGAGCTGCTCCGCGTGCTGGACGAGAAGCGCGTTTCGCGCGTAGGCGGGACCAAGCCGATCGACGTCGACTTCCGCGTGGTCGCCGCGACCAACCGCGACCTGGTGGCGATGGTCAAGGAGGGGACGTTTCGCGAGGACCTCTTCTACCGGATCAACGTCGTCGCGATCGACATTCCACCGCTGAGGGATCGGCCCGAGGACGTACCGCAGCTCGCCGAGCACTTCCTGCGCCGGATCTGCGTGTCCATGAACCGCAAGGGCATGTCGTTCTCCGATGAGGCGATGGAGGCCCTGAAGACCTACGCGTGGCCCGGGAACGCGCGCGAGCTCCAGAACGCCATCGAGCGTGCCGTGGTCACGGGCCGTCCGCCCACGGTCGAGAAGAAGGACCTGCCGCGCTACGTGACGGACGTGGACGCGAGCGTCGGTGCGGTCGCCAGGGCCCGGTCCCTGAAGGACGTCGAGGCGGAGCACATCCACCGGATCCTCGAGGAGTCCGAGTGGAACATCAGCCGGGCGGCCTCCATTCTCGAGGTCGATCGCGGGACGCTCTACCACAAGATCAAGAGATACGGTCTGGAGAGGCCGTCCGGGCATGACGGATGAGCGGGAACCCGACGACCTCGAGAGCGTCGAGGTCCTCGAGGTTGCCGCTCCGCCGAGGGATCTCGTCGAGGCGGTGACCGCGGCCTTGAGCCGGCGGGTGTCGGTGCCGTGTCGCATCCGATCCGTGCCGGAGGCGTTCCAGATCCCGCACATCCCCGGCCGCAACCAGGCCGACGCCGACCGCCTGCTCTCCGCCGTCGAGGCTCTCGGTCCGCCCGTGGGCCACGTGCTCGTCGCCCTCACGGCGGAAGACATCGGGCATCCGATCTTCACCCACTTCTTCGGTCGCGCCCGGCACCACGGCTCGGCTGCCGTGGTGTCCGTCGCCCGTCTCGATCCCACCTTCTACGGCCTCCCGGAGGACCGGAACCGGACGGTGCTGCGCACCGTGCTCGAGATCGTCCACGAGATGGGCCACCTGGCGGGGATCGGGCACTGCGACGACTGGAGCTGCATCATGCGCTTCGCCTCGACGGTCGACGCGATCGACAACCGCGGGCAGAGGTTCTGTCCCGCCTGCGCGGCCGCCCTCCCGCCGGGGTTCGCGCCGTCCCACGCCCCCTGCCCCCCGGACCCCGAACCCTGATTCCCAGGCACGCCTGAGCCCCCGGCACGCCCGGCACGCCTGGCACGCCTGGCATGCGGGGAACCCTGGCGACCGCGCGAGGCGCGGCCGGAGGGGGGCGTGGGATCGAGGCTCAGTTGCGGTTGCGGCAGGCGGAGCAGATCCCGGTGAAGACGACGGAGTAGTCCTCCACACGGAACCCGGACAGACGCCCCGTGGGCATGGGCAGCGCGTCGTACCTGAGGTCGAAGACGTCGGACACCTCGCCGCACCCGCGGCAGACGAGGTGGTGGTGCCGCTGCGTGTTGCCGTCGAACCGACACGCGCAGGACGGGTGGGGGAGTCGGCGGATCACCCCCATCTCCACCAGCCGATCCAGGACCCGGTAGACCGTGGTGCGGGAGATGCCGGGAAGGAGATCCTTCACCAGCTCGTAGACCCCGTCGGCCGACGGGTGCGTCGTCACGCCGATGAGCGCCTCGTAGACCGTGCGCCGCTGCACCGTCACGGGAATGCTCTGCCGGTGGCAGAGATCCTCGAACGCGCGAATCCGGTTGGAAACGTGATCGTGCATGGTTCCTGACCTGCGACCAGTCTACCGTTGTGAACGATTGTCAGGTACGGGAACCCGGCGAAATCCCGGGTTTTGGGGGGGGAGGGGAGGGCAACCGGGCGGCGACCGGGGGTCCACCGGGGCGGGGCAGCCGGGGGGGGAGACCTTGCGTCAGACGCCCGGCTTCGGAGCGAGCGTGCGATCGATCGAGAGCGCGCCGCTTCCGCGGACGAGGATCGCGAGGCACGCGCCGATCGCCAGCACGTGGTAGGCGCCGTAGGTCGTGGCACCCGGCGCGTCGCGCCACCACGCGAGCACGTCGCCCGCCTCGATGCCGCCGACCCTGTAGGCGGCGACGGCCAGGAGGCCACCGATGCAGAGGGCGGAGAAACGACCGAACAGGCCGAGGATCAACGCGATCGATCCGAGCACCTCCGCGGCGATTCCCAGGTAGCCGGCCCAGACGGGAGCGCCCGTTTCCTGCGCCATGTACTCCGCGGCGCCCCGCATGGCGTCGCCGAGCCCCTTCTCGTCGTCGAAGAGTCCCAGCTTCTCCAGGCCGTGCGGAAGCAGCGAGGCGCCCAGGGCGAGACGCACCCACAGGATGGCGAAGTCGTTGGGGGTCCGGAGCAGTGCCTTGAACATCTCGGGGTCTCCTCGGGTGGGCGCCGATCACCGGGCGTGCCCACCCTGCTTACCCGGAAGGGCGAGGCGGTGGCAAGTGCCGGGTTCCAGACGTCGGGTGGGGGCGCGCGTCACGCCCCCACGGCCGCTTCCCGGGGACCGGACGGACGCCCCGGTGGGCAGCCCGGGGCGGGCGGTTCGGGGTTCGGAAAGGGCTCGGCGGGCACCCCGGACAGACCCCGACTTCCGGTTGGGCAGCGCTACACTCGCGGGTTCAGCCTCCCCTTTTGGGAGCATTTGGAGTTCGGCAGGATGAGCGAAGAAACCATCAAGTCCCTGCTTACCGAGGAGCGTTCGTTTCCGCCCCCCGCAGACTTCGTGAAGCGTGCCAACGCGAAGGACGAGTCGATCTACGAAGAGGGGAAGAACCCCGAGGCCTTCTGGGAGAACCGCGCCAAGGAACTGACCTGGTTCAAGCCCTGGGACAAGGTCCTCGAGTGGGATCTCCCCTTTTCGAAGTGGTTCGTGGGCGGCAAGACGAACATCACCGTGAACTGTCTCGACCGTCACGTCGAGGCGGGCCGCGGGGACAAGGTCGCGTTCTACTTCGAGGGTGAGCCGGGCGATCGCAAGGCCTGGACCTACGCCGAACTCCTGACCGAGGTGAAGAAGTTCGCCAACGTCCTGAAGGGTCTGGGCGTCGAGAAGGGCGACCGGGTCACCCTGTACCTGGGCATGACCATCGAGCTCCCGATCGCCATGCTGGCCTGCGCCCGCATCGGCGCCGCGCACACGATCGTGTTCGGCGGCTTCAGCCCCGACTCCATTCGCGACCGCGTCGAGGACTCGCAGTCCAAGGTCGTCGTGACGGCGGACGGCGGCTGGCGCCGCGGCAATGTGGTGCCCCTGAAGGCCAACATCGACAAGGCCCTCGAAGGCTCCACACCGATCCAGAAGTGCGTCGTGGTCAAGCGCACCGGCGACGCCCTGCCCATCGAGATGCAGGAAGGCCGCGACCTCTGGTGGCACGAGCTCATGGCCGACGCCTCCGACGACTGCCCCCCCGAGGAGATGGACGCGGAGGACCTCCTCTTCATCCTGTACACCTCCGGGACCACGGGCAAGCCGAAGGGCATCGCCCACACGACCGGCGGGTACATGGTCGGCGCCGCGACCACCACGAAGTACGTCTTTGACCTCCACGACGACGACATCTACTGGTGCACCGCCGATATCGGCTGGATCACCGGGCACAGCTACATCACCTACGGTCCGCTGATGAACGGCGCCACCGGCGTCATCTTCGAGGGAGCCCCGAACTTCCCCGACAAGGGCCGCTTCTGGGACATCATCCAGCACTACAAGGTCACGATCTTCTACACCGCGCCCACCGCGATCCGCGCGTTCATGGGCTGGGGCACCGAGTGGCCCGAGAAGTACGACCTGTCGTCGCTGCGCCTGCTGGGTTCGGTCGGCGAGCCGATCAACCCCGAGGCGTGGATGTGGTACCACGAGGTCATCGGCCACGAGAAGTGCCCGATCGTCGACACCTGGTGGCAGACCGAGACCGGCGCCATCATGATCACGCCGCTCCCCGGCGTCACCACGACGAAGCCCGGCTCCGCCTGCCGCGCGTTCCCCGGCATCGACGTGGCCGTCGTGGACGAGGACGGCAAGGAGGTCGGTCCCGGTGGCGGCGGCTTCCTCGTCATCAAGAGCCCCTGGCCGTCCATGCTGCGCACCGTGTACGGGGACGACGAGCGCTACAAGCAGGTCTACTGGTCTCGCTTCCCGCACCTGTACTTCACGGGTGACGGCTGCAAGGTCGACGAAGACGGCTACCTGTGGCTGATGGGGCGCGTCGACGACATCATGCTCGTCGCGGGCCACAACATCAGCACCGCGGAGGTCGAGTCTGCTCTCGTCTCGCACGAGACCGTGGCCGAGTCCGCCGTGGTCGGACGCCCCGACCCCGTCAAGGGTCAGGCCATCTCCGCCTTCGTGACGCTGAAGCAGGGCGTCGACTCGAGCGACGAGCTCCTCAAGGAGCTCCGCAACCACGTAGCCACCAAGCTCGGTCCCATCGCGAAGCCCGCCGAGATCCACTTCACCGCGGATCTGCCCAAGACCCGCAGCGGGAAGATCATGCGTCGACTGCTCCGCGACATCGCCGGCGGCAAGACCCTCGGCGACACGACCACGCTCGCCGATCCGAGCGTCGTGGAATCCCTCCGGGCGCAGTACGAGAAGCAGGAGTCGTAGGCTCCTGACTCTTCGTTCGGACCCCGCGGGCCGCCGATCCTGAGGATCGGCGGCC
>JAUXCH010000022.1 GCA_030618975.1 Planctomycetia bacterium | reverse complement strand
TCCTCTTCTTCGCCATCACGGGCGCGATCTTCGCCGGTGGGTCCGGCGCCGTGATCATCGGCGGGCTCTACTGGAAGCGTGGGACGACCGCCGCGGCGTGGACGGCGATGATCACGGGTTCCTCGATCGCCGTCGGCGGCCTGATCCTGCGGGACCGGTTCCCCGACTTTCCGGTCAACGGCCAGGAGTTCTGGGCCATCGCGATGGTGACGTCCGCGCTTCTGTACGTGGTCGTCTCGCTGACGTTCAAGCCCCGGGTGTTCGACCTGGACCGGTTGCTCCACCGCGGGAAGTACGAGATCCGCGAGGAGCACGTCGTGGTCGAGCGGGCGCCGTCGAAGGGCTGGCGTCTGTTCGGCATGGGCCCGGAGTTCGCGACGCGCGACCGGACACTCTACGTCCTCACGTACGTGTGGACCGGACTCTGGACGCTGACCTTCATCGTCGGGACGGTCCTCTGCCTCACGCAGGACGTGGGTCAGGAGCCCTGGCTGACGTACTGGGAGATCTACGTGTGGGTCCAGATCGTCATGTCGGTCGTCGTGATCGTCTGGTTCTCGATCGGCGGCATCCGGGACGTGCGTCAGATGACGCGCCAGTTGGCGACGATGGCGCGGGACGACACCGACGACGGGATGGTCCGGTCGGAGGAGGTCTCGTGAGGCGCTACGTCAACGGTCCGATCCTCACACGGCGGGACATCCCCGACGTCCCGCCCGGGCTGGTCGATGCGACCTCCGTCTTCAACCCCGGCGCCGTCCATTGGAGGGGCCGGACGGTCCTCCTCCTCCGGGTCCAGACGCGCGGTCGGGAATCCCTGCTGATGGTCGCCGAGAGCCTCAGCGGCATCCACTTCGAAGTGCGTCCGCGCGTCGTCGAGATCGCGGGCCTCGAGGCTGCAGCCGGCGGGAGGATCCACCACGTCTACGACCCCCGCCTCACCGCGGTCGGAGACGACGTGTACGTCGTCTTCGCCGTGGACCTCGACCGGGACTGCCGGCTGGGCATCGCGAGGACGCGCGACTTCGAGCGCTTCGAGCTCGTCTCCTTCGACCCCGCGGGGGACACGCGAAACGGCGTCCTGTTCCCGGCCAGGGTGGGGGGGCGCTGGCTTCGCCTCCAGCGTCCGAATCGCAAGGCGCACGCGGGAAGTCCGTCGAACGGCGACGAGATGGTCCTCGCCGCGTCGGACGACCTCGTCGCCTGGTCCGAGGTCGGGCCGGTGATGCGGGGTCGTCCCCGCAGCTGGGACGAGCGGATCGGGAGCGGCCCGCCCCCCGTGCGTGTCGCCGAGGGCTGGCTCCACGTCTATCACGGCGTCGCCACGCACTTCGCCTCGGGCGGAGGGGTGTACCAGGCCGGGGCCGTGCTGCTCGATGCCGACGACCCTACGCGCGTCCTCGCGCGCACGAGGCGCAACATCCTGGAACCCCGCGAGCCCTACGAGCTCATCGGCCAGGTGCCGGGCGTGGTGTTCCCGTCCGGAATGGTCGTCGAGGGCGTGGAGGCCGACGCCGTCGCGCCGCGCGGGGCGCTCGTGCGGCTCTACTACGGAGCGGCCGACACCAGCGTCGGCCTGGCCACGACCACCGTCGGCGCGCTCTGCCGCGCGTGCCGGGAGGACTGATGTCCGACGCCCCTCGTAGCCCCCATTCCCCCTCGTCTTCCCAAGCCCCGCTCACACCCCGCCTCGCCTGCATCGTCTCGCACACGCACTGGGACCGGGAGTGGTACCTGCCTTTCCACGCGTTTCGCGTGCTGCTCGCCCGTACCGTATCCGGCGTGCTCGACGCGCTCGAGGCCGACGGGGCGTACCGGCACTTCTGCCTCGACGGGCAGTCCATCGTGCTCGAGGACCACCTCGCGGTCCGCCCCGAGGACGAGCCGCGGATGAGACGCCTCGCGGCACGCGGCGCCCTGGCGCTGGGTCCTTGGTACGTCCTGCCCGACGAGTTCCTCATTCCGCCCGAGGCCAGCCTCCGGAACCTCGTCTTGGGGCGGAAGGTGGCCCGGCGGCTCGGGCCGGTCCAGGCGGTGGGCTACGCGCCCGACGCCTTCGGCCACGTCGCGCAGATGCCGCAGATCCTACGGCTCGCCGGCATCGACTCCTTCCTGTACACGCGCGGCGACGCCGACGAGATCGACGAGCTCGGGCTGGAGTGGATCTGGGAGGCGCCCGACGGGACCGGCGTGCTCGCCGTCCACCAGTGCGGCGGCTACTGCAACGCCGCCGCGCTCGGGTACGAGGAGCTGTGGCACGCCCACACGCAGCGCGACGTGGACCCGGGGCGCGCCGTCGAGCAGGTGCGCGACCTGTTCGTCCGCATGGCCGCGGAATCCAACGGAGACGTCTGGCTCCTGAACAACGGCTGCGACCACTTCCCCGCCCAGCGGGACTTCGCGGCCGTGCTGGGCGCGCTCCGCGAGGCGTTCCCCGCGGTGGAATTTCGCCACGTCGGCTTCTCCGAGTACGTGGAGGCCGTTCGCGGCGCCGGGTTCGCGACGAAGCGGTGGCGGGGCGAGTTGCGCGGCGGCAAGCGCCACCACGTGCTCTCCGGCGTCTGGTCGGCCCGCATGCCCCTCAAGCAGCTCAACGACGAGGCGCACACGCTGCTCGCCGACGTCTGCGAACCTCTCACCGCCCTCGGCTTCTTCCAGTACGGCTTGCCGTACCCGGGAGGGCTCCTCGAGGACGCCTGGAAGCTGCTGCTCCAGAATCAGCCCCACGACTCCATCTGCGGGTGCTCCACCGACGAGGTGCACCGGGAGATGGGGCCGCGCTTCGACGGCGTGATCCAGACCGCCGACGCGGTGATCCGTGAGACGCTCCAGGCGCTCGTGCCGTCCTTCGGGACGCGACCGGCGACCGACCGCGACACGGTGCTCGGCGTCTTCCACCCCCTGCCGGAGGCGCGCCGCGCGGTGGTCGACCGGCTCGTGGTGCTCCAGCCGTTCGAGGGGCTCGACCCGTCCTCCCTCCGCGTGGAGGACGCGGCGGGCCGTCGCCTGCCCTTCGAGGTCACGGCTCGCCACCGCGTTCGGCGCTTCTGGGGCATCGATTGGCGGACCGTGCTCGACGTCGAGACGCAGCAGGAGCGCTTCGACGCCACCGCGAGCGCGTTCGGCGACGCCTTCCTGGAGCCGCCCCCGGGCACGGAGCTCGTCGACACCTTCCTGCGCTTGCGCTTCCTCGCGGATCTCCCCGCAACCGGCTTCGCGCGCTTCCGACTCGTCGAGGACGCCGGCAGCCCGGTCCCAGCCCTCCCCGAGGCAGACCGCGTCCGCGTGGAGGACGGCGTGCTCTCGAACGGTCTCGTTGCGGTCCGCCTGCACGCCGACGGGACCTTCGATCTCGAGGACCTGCGGACCGGTCGTCGCTTCGAGGGCCTGAACGCCCTCCAGGACGCGGAGGACGTCGGCGACGAGTACGACTTCTCCCCGGCAGCAGAGACCCTCGTCGTCGAGGCGCGCGGCGAGGCCGGGAGGCTTGTCACCGTCGACGCCGGCGGTCTGAAGGGAGCCAGGGAGGCGCACTTCGTCCTGCCGCTTCCGCGACGCATCGCCCACGACAGGAAGCGCCGCGTCGCCGAGACGGTCGACTGCCCCGTGTCCGTCCGCCTGACCCTGGAGACCGGTTCTCCCGTGGTCTCCATCGACGTCTCCTTCGAGAACCACGCGGAGGACCACCGCCTCGTCGCCCGCTTCCCGACGGGACTTCGCACGGACACGGTGGTCTCGGACGCGCACTTCCTGCTCGCGCGGCGCCCCGTGGACCCGCCCGACGACACCGACTGGTGCCAACCGGCTCCCGACACTGTGCCGCAGCAGGAGTTCAGCCTCGTGGCGAACGGCACGTGCGGACTGGCCGTTCTCGTGAAGGGACTCCCGGAGGTCGCCGCGCTCCGGGCCGGGCTCGATGGCCGTGCCGTGGATCTGAGGCTCACGCTGCTCCGGTGCGTCGGCTGGCTCTCCCGAGACGATCTCCCCACCCGGCGCTTCCAGAACGCGGGGCCGACCCTCGCCACGCCCGACGCGCAGTGCCCGGGCAGGCACCGGTTCCGCTACGCCGTGCTGGCGTTCGAGGGAGACGAGATCCAGGCCGACGTGAAGGGCTGGAGTCGCCGGTGGCGCACGCCGCGGCCGTCGGTCCAGGGTGTTCTCGACGGCGCGGCGGCCGGCGGGGACGGCCTCGTGGCCGTTCGGACACGCCGGACGACCGTCACCGCCGTCAAGCGACACGACGAGAGGGACACCCTCGTCGTGCGCCTCACCAACCTCGTGGGAGAGTCCGTGGCGGAGACCCTCACGTTCGGGCTCGACCTGGCGGCCGCCCGGCGCGTCGACCTCCACGAGGTCCACGTGGAGCCCTTGAAGCTCGAGGACGCCCGCACGCTCCGCGTGACCTTCAGACCGCACGAGATCCTGACGGTGGAGGTCGAGCCGGCATGAGCGAACCGTGGCGAAGAGAGAAGATCGAGTCCTGGGTCTCCGACTTCTGCGAGTCCCCCCGCGCCGAGCCGCACGCGCCCCTGGTGCGCGAATACGCCCCCGAGGTGCTGGCGGCGTTCCTCGACGCGGCGTGCGGGGCCCGCGACGTCGAGCCCTCCGACATCGAGGAGCGCGACATGAAACCCGCGCTGCTCGAGGGTGTGGCGCGGCTGGAGATTCCGGCGTCCGTCCGGCAAGGCATCCCGGCGCTCTGCGCGGACCTGCTCGAAGGGCTCGAGGCGGAGGGGCGGCTCGGCGGTGGACGCACGTTGGGCCTCACCGTTCGCGCGCTCGGGGGTGCGTACCTCGACGCTGCGTCCGGTACGGGAAAGCCCCTCGTGCGGCCGGGCGCGCGGATTGGCCGAAACGATCCCTGCCCCTGCGGGAGCGGCCGCAAGTACAAGAAGTGCTGCCTCGGACGCCTGGAGGATCCCGGCGGGTAGGATCCCACCCATGTCACGCCGTGCCGGGATGCCGCTTGCCGTCCTCGTCGTCCTCGCCGCCGCGACCCTGGTCCGGGGCGACGAGGCGGCGTACGAGAAGGCCCTCGAGCGCTACGAGGCCGTCATCGACCGCCCGCCGATCGCGACCCGGCTCGGCGGCATCCGCGCCCTCGCCGCCACCCGCGACCCCCGCGCCCTCGCCGTCCTGGCCGGACGCTATGCGAAGCCGCGCGTCCCGAAGGACCACGAGCGCTACCTGATCGCGGCGGCCATCGGCCGTTCCTTCACCCAGGCTCGGCACGTCGAGTCCCTGGCGAAGCTGAGACGAAAGCACCGGAAGACCGAGAACGCGTGGCTGTGGTTTCACGCGGCACGCGCCGAAGCGTGCGGCAAGGACCTCGCGTCGCTCCTGGAGACGATCCGGTCCTCGAAGACCCGGCCCTTTCTCCGGGCCGCGTTGCTCGAGCGGCTGGCCGCGGAAGGTCGGGAGGAGGCGTTGCCTCTCGTGTCGGAGCTGGCGGGGGAAGAGCTCCCCCGGAAGGGGCTCGCCCGCACGCTGCTGCTCGAGAGCGCGGCCTCCGTCCTGCTCGCGCTCCGGGACGTGCCGGGTGCCCCCGGCTACGCCGAAGCCGCGCGGTCCGTGGTGGACCTGCTCGCCCTCGACGACGTCGAAGCGCGCACGAAGCTCGTGATCGCGCGCACCCTGGCCCGGACGTTTCGCGTGGACAGGGTCACGACCGACCCCGTGTTCTGGCGGCGGATGCTGGCGGCCCTGGAGCCGGTCGCGACCATCGGCGAGACCGTTCCCGGGCGTCCACGGTTCTTCGGCCTCGAGGCGGCGGGTTCGCGCGTCGTCTACGTCCTCGACCTCTCCGATTCGATGCTCGACCCGCTCACGGATCGGGAGCAGGCGGACGCGAAGCGAGTCGAGGCGGACGGGATCGACTGGGCGGGGATCCGCAGCCGTTTCGACCTGGCGCGGGCCTACCTGAAGCAATCCCTGGAGGGGCTCGCCCCCGACGTGCGGTTCATGGTGATCGGGTTCGGCGACCACGCCGAGCCCTTCCGCGCGACGAAACGCCTCGAGAAGGCTTCGAGCGGTCACGTGCAGGCGGCGATTCGGGAGCTCGAGGAGATCGAGCCCGGCCGGGTCACGCGGAAGCGTCCGTACGGGACCCTCCGCGGCGCCACGAACCTTCACGGGGCGCTCCTGCGGGCCTTTCAAGCGACGTCGAGGAAGCGCATCGACGACTACGAGCACGTCGACGAAGGGGGGCTCGAGGACGGGTGCGACACGATCTTCGTGTTCGGCGACGGTCGTCCCAACGAGGACGACTTCGCCGCGGGTGACCGATTCGACGGAGGACGGATCACGACCGATACGGAGACGGGGAAGACGGCCGAGGCCCGACCGGGCTCCGCCCGCTACTACGGACCCTACCGCGCCGTCGGGAACCTCCTCCAGGACGTGCGCCGGATGAACCTGTTCCGCAAGGCGGAGATCCACACTCTCGCGATGGGAGAGGCCGACAACGATCTCATGCGCCGGCTCGCGGATCTCGGTCTCGGCCGCTATCGCTCGATCGGCTTCCTCGGGCGGGGGAGCCGTGTGAACGCCTGGTGGATCGTGGGGCCCTACCGGGCAACCGACGCGAAGGCCTGGGGGAGGAAGGAAGCGCCCGAGGACGGGGTCGCCCTCGCCCTGCCCGTGACGATCGGCGGGAAGCCGGTCCACTGGCGACGGGTGTTCACGTCGCACGCCGCGGGATTCGTCAACCTGGACCGGGTGCTCGTACCCCGCAACAAGGTCTGCGCCTACGCCTTCGCCGAGGTGTTCGTCGAGGCGGAGACGAAGGCCCGCCTCGAGATCGGAAGCGATGACGGGGTTCGGGTGTGGCTGAACGACGCGGTCGTCCACACGAACTTCGTCACGCGTGGCTGGAAGGCGGCCGAAGACGAGGTGGACGTGACGTTCGCGAAGGGCTGGAACCGCCTGCTCGTGAAGGTCTGCGAGGGTGGGGGAGCGTGGGGCTTCTCGGTCCGCATCACGGACGCGGACGGAGGGGCCCTGGACTTTCGCATGCGCTGACTTCGCATGCACTGACTTCGCATGCACTGAGTTCGCATACAGGGCGGAGCGACGAGGGCCGGTACCCTGGTGCGCATCGAGACGGGAGCCGAGCCATGACGGGAGCGGCCTGGTACCAGACGTTCTTCGACGAGTTCTACCTGCGCCAGTACGGCCCGGCGCTCACGGACGAGCTGAGCGAACGCCAGGTCGACGAGATCATCGATCGACTCGGGCTCGAGCCCGGTGCCAAGGTGCTGGATCTCGCGTGCGGACACGGCCGGCACGCGATCCGCCTGGCGCAGCGCGGTATGGAGGTCACGGGGCTCGACCTGAGCGAGGTCTTCCTCGAACGTGCCCGGACCGACGCGCAGGCGGCCGGTGTGGACGTTCGGTGGGTGCGCGCGGACATGCGCGAGATCCCCTTCGAGGGCGAGTTCTCCGCCGCCGTCAACATCTTCACGGCGTTCGGGTACTTCGAGGACGACGAGGAGGATGCCCGCGTGTTCTCTGCGGTTTCCCGGGCGCTCGCGCCGGGCGGCCGCCTTCTCCTGGACACGATCCACCGGGACAACCTGGCCGGGCGCTACCAGTCTCGGATGTTCGAGCGCTACGAGGAGGAGGACGTCCTCGTGCTCCACGACCACACGCTGGATCTCGTGAGCGGCCGGATCGAGGACCGGGTCCAGGTGATCGAGAAGGGGGAGTTGCTCCCTGAACGTCGGACCTCGGTCCGGCTCTACACCGTGCCCGAGTACCGCCGCATGCTGGAGGCGGCGGGGATGGAGCTGGAAGCGGCCTACGGCGGCCTCGCAGGGAAGCCTCTCACCCTGGAATCGCGGCGGGTAGTCGTGGTGGGGCGCAAGCCCTAGTCCGCACCCTGTCCGCCGCTACGATGGCGCGCCCCCGGGCCCACATCGGAGAGCGTTCGCATGCCGCGCACCGTCCGCCTCGTCCTCGTCTCCTTGCTCCTCCTGGGCCTCGTTCCGGCCGCGACCTCCCGCGCGGAGCTCGACGACGCCGCATGGCGGGACGTGAGCAAGAAGGCGAAGAAGCTCATGAAGGAGCCCGGGCAACTGATCGGCAAGCGCAGGACCATCGCGAAGCTCGCGGTGGACGACGCAGAGCGCTCCGCCAAGCTGCTCGTCAAGTGGGCGACGACTTCGCTCAAGTTCCGCGACAAGGACCTTCGGAAGGAACTGGACGAGGCCCAGGAGCAGTACGACAAGCTCGTCCGGATCCTGCTGAAGGCATACGACACGATGCCGCCCAACCGCAAGAAGGACAAGGACAACTACGACATCAAGAAGCGGGCGCTCGATCGGGCCAAGGCGAACTACGCATCGGAGGTGGAGGCGCAGCGCCTGCTCGGGAAGGCGCTGGGGAGATTGTCTTCCACGGAAGCCGTCGACGTCCTGCTGAAGGAGGGTGAGAAGAAGATCGCGCGCGCGAAGGGGTCGGGCGCCGCGACCTTCATGATGGGCATCCTCTCCTCCTACGTGCGGCAGCCCGTCGAGAAGGTGGGGGCGCATCTCCTCGAGCTGGCACGTACGAGCCCCCTGCCGGAGGGGCGGATCCGGATCCTCAACTGGATCGCGAGCTCGAAGGTCGAAGGCGGTCTCGACGCGGCCGCCCTGTGCCTGGCCGCGTCGGAGGACGTGGTGAAGCGCTCCGCGATCTTCACCCTCCAGGTGCTGGACGACCCACGGTGCGTGAAGCCCCTGATCGACGCACTGGAGGGGGCGGAGGGCCTGCTGCAGGAGGAACTGGAACGAACGCTCCACTTCTTCACCGGCCGGTCCTTCGACGGGGACCACGGCGTATGGTCTCTGTGGTGGGAGAAGGAGGGGGAGGCCTGGTTCAAGGCCGACGACGGCGAGAGGTACCCCACGAACCCCGATGCGGGCAAGGCCGACAAGGGTGCGACGACCTCCTTCTACGGCGTCGAGACGAAGTCCAAGCGGATCGTGTTCGTCCTCGACCGCTCCGGCTCCATGCGCACGGGCATGAACGCGTCCGGGCAGCAGAAGCCGCCGACCGAGGGCGAGGAATCGGGCGAGAAGTCGAAGATGGTGCTCGCCCGCGAGCAGCTGAAGTGGTCGATCGAGACCCTGCCCAAGGGCGTGCACTTCAACGTGGTGTTCTACGCCACCGACGTGCAGGTCTGGAAGGCCCCCCCGGAGATGGTGCCGGCGACGAAGGAGAACAAGCAGGCGGCCATCGACTGGTTCCTGGAGATCGACGCCAACGGCTACACCCGCACCTTCGACGCGCTGGGCAAGGCCCTCGACTACGCGTCCGGGAAGGGCGGCGCCGACACGATCTTCCTGCTGTCGGACGGATCGCCCACTGCGGTGGACGCCGGCGAGCCCCTCACCGGCGAGGATCTGGAGGCGGAGTACGCCGCCTTTCTCGAGAAAAACAGGATCTACAAGTGCGTCGTGCACACGATCGGCGTGGGCCGGGCACAGAACCGGACCCTAATGCAGCGGATCGCGCGCGACACCGGCGGCACCTACCGGGACGCGGAACGCGAGTAGCGAACCGGCCGCACGGCCTTCACCGCGCGGCCGGTTCGGTCGCGTACCCGAGGGATCGCACCGTCGAACCGGGTGCTAATGCTCGTGATCCCCGGCACCGTGCGTGTGAGGGCGTAGCGTGAAGGGCTGGGTCGTGAACGTCTTCCCGTCGGCCGCGATCGTGACGATGACCTGGGAGACGAACTCGGCGCCGGTGAGCCAGGATGCGTCGACGCCGGTGTCCCCCGGGAAGATGAAGTAGTTCGTCTTCCCCTCGCGCAGGTTGGCCTTGCCGTCCTCGTCTTCGTTCCGCTCACGGTTGCGGACCGCGAGTGCGACTTTCCGGCCCCCGTGATCGGTGAACGTCACGGTGATCAGCGCGTCGAGCGGCAGGTCGTAGGGCGTCGTGCCCTGGTCGTCCTTGGTGAGCCAGAGCTCGAGGTCGCCCTTGTCGTCGTGCAGCTTGAGCTCGAGGTGGCCCAGCCCGTCTGCGAAGGTGATGCGGACACCGTCGTGCGGGCCGTGGCCGCCGTGCTCGTCTCCGTGTTCGCCGTCCGCACCGTGCTCGTGGCTGCACGGCATGTCGGGCTGGTAGGTCTTGCCGGCGATGACCAGGCGGAACCGGGCCTTCTCCGGCTCGCCGAGGAGTGCGGCGTCCTCGAAGAGCCACGCCTCGCCCACCGCCACGGCCTTCACCTGGCGGGAGCCCTCGTCCGTGACGAGGTTCAACAGGGGCGGCTGGTCGAGTGCGACGACGGCGTTGTCTTCGCCGAGGACGTAGACCGTGACCTGGCCGGCGTCCTCGTCGTGGAGGGCCTCGAGGTGGGCTACCTCGTCGCCCACGACGGCGATGGCGCCGCCGTGCGGGCCCTGTTCGTGGTCGTGCCCGCCGTCGTCCGCATGCGTGCCGCCGCCGGCCGGATCGGCATGCTCGGTCGTGTCGCCGCCACACGCGGCGAGGGCGGAGACGAGGAGGAGAACGGAGAGGAGGCGTGCAAGGGGGGCGAGATGGATCATGCGGGATTCTCCGAGAGTGTCAGGGCTTCGAGCTCGCTCGCCAGGCGCCACGCGGCGGCATCGGCGGCATCGGCGGCAGGATCGGCGGTGGACGGACGGGCAACGTGGGCTTCGGGCGGCTGCCTGCCAAACAGCCGGAAGATGCCGGGTGGAATCGGGAGGTCGGGGAGCGTGCTGGAGAGCAGACCGCCCACGACGACGTGGGCCACGGAATCGGGGAGTTCGCGTCCGAGTCGAGGCCACGTCGACGTCCGGTGTGGCGACAGCGCGGCTCACGAGCGATCCCCGAGGGCTCGCGAACGAGCCCGGCTACCGGTCGTCCTCGTGGCCGTGATCGTCGTCGTGGCCGTCTTCGTGGTCGTCTTCGTGGTCGTCGTGACCGCTTTCGTGGTCGTCGTGACCGTCTTCGTGGTCGTGATCGTCGTCGTGGCCGTCTTCGTCGTGCCCGTGCTCGTCGGCTTCGTGGTCGCAGTCCGCGCCGTGCTCGTGGCCGTGCGAGCACGGCATGTCCACGGTCCAGGTCTTCCCGCCGAGGGTGATCCGGAAGCGCGCCTTCTCGGGCTCATCGAGGAGGTCGTCGCTTTCGAAGATCCAGGCGCCGCCGATCTGGGTCGGCTTCAGCTGGGCGGATCCCTCGTCGGTGACCATGTTCAGCACAGGGGGCCGGTCCAGGGTCAGCATGGCACCTTCCGTGTCGAGGACGTAGATCGTGACCTGGCCCAGGACGTCGTCGTGGAGTGCCTCGAGTTGCGCGGCGCTCGTTCCCACGGCGGCCATGGCGCCGCCGTGCGGGCCGGCCGCCTCCGCGTCGTGGTCGCAGTCCGGGCCGTGCACGTGGGCGTCGGATCCACCTTCGCCCGACTCGGTCGTGTCACCGCCGCAGGCGGTCAGGGCGAGAGAGAGAAAGAGGACCGTGGCGATTCGCGTGAAGGGGCTCATGCGGGGTTCTCCGAGGGGGACAGGACTTCCAGTTCGCTTGCGAGCCGCTTGGTGACCGCATCAGCGGTATCGGGTCGGGTGACGTGGGCCTCGGCCGCCTTCTGGCCGAACATCCAGAAGACGCCGGGGGTGATCAAGACATCGAGGAGCGTGCTGGAGATCAGCCCTCCCACGATGACGCTGGCCACGGGGTAGAGCAACTCGCGGCCGGGTTCGCCGGGTGCGAGCACGATGGGAACGAGGGCGATGCCCGTCGTCAAGGCGGTCATGAGCACGGGCACGATTCGCTGGCGACCCGCATGGAGGATCATCGCGCGGCTGAAGGGCTCGCCCTCCACGCGCATCAGGTGCAGGTAGTGGTCGAGCAGGAGCACCGTGTTGCGCGTGGCGATGCCGCCCAGCGCCACAAGACCGACCAGCGTGGCCACCGAGAGGTTCTGTCCCGTCAGGAACACGAAGCCTACGGCGCCGACGAAGGCGAAGGGGATGCTGAGCAGCGTCTGCAACGCGAGGTTGGCCGACCTGAAGTGCAGGAAGAGCACGAGGAACATCACCACGAGGGAGACGAGCGACAGCAGGCCCATCACGCGCGTGGCCGATTCCTGAGCCTCGAACTGCCCGCTGATGCGGATCGAGTAGCCGATGGGCAGCGACGCCTGGACCGGCTCGAGCGCCTTCTGTACGTCCGCGACCACCTCGCCGAGGGATCGACCCTGCACGTTGTGCGCGACGACGATGCGACGCGACACGTTTTCCCGGCTCACGTTGTTCGACGTGAGGCCGAGCCGCACGTCGGCGAGATCGCCCAGGGTGAGCAGGTCGCCGTCCGGTGTGCGGACGAGTAGATTGCGAATGCTGTCGAGGTTCTTCCGGTCCTTGGGATCGAGGCGGACGATGATCGGGTAGTAGTACTGGCCGACGAGGAGGCGTGAGACCACCTCGCCTTCGAGCGCGAGCTCGATGGTCTCGGCAATGCTGCGCACGTCCAGGCCGAGCCGCGCGAGATCGGCACGTCGCGGAGCTACCTCGATGCGTTCGACCAGCACCTGGGGCTCGGGGAAGATGTCGATGACACCCGGGACGGGGGTGATCGCGGCCTCAACCTGCTTCTGGATGCGACGCAGGGTGGGCAGGTCGTCTCCGAAGACCTTGATGGCAACCTGGGCGCTGACACCGGACAGCATGTGGGACAGCGTGTGGGCGAGCGGTTGCTCCGTGGCGGAGACCACGCCTGGGAACTCCGTACCGATGCGCTGACGAATTTCGCCGATCACGTCCTCGCGCGTACGCGTCGACTCGGAGTCGAAAGAGACGAGGACGAGCGAGAAGTTCACATTGTGGACGTGCTCATCCCCCTCGGATCGGCCCGTCAGCCGCCCGAAGTGGGCTACGCCGTCCACTTCCCCGATGAGACGCTCGAGACGCCGGCCGAACTCGGCCGTCTTGTCGAGCCCGGTCCCCGGGGGCAGCACCAGGTTCACCATGGCCGAGCCCTCGTTGAAAGGGGGGAGGAACTCGGTGCCGCGGGTGGAGAGCAGCGCGACCGCGGCGATCACGAGGCTCCCGAAGGCCGTCGTCAGGGGGACCGGGTAGGCCATGCTGAGCCGGATCAGCCACTCCGCGCCGTTCTTCAGGCGGCGAACGAGCCAGCCGTCCTGCGCGTTGGAGATCGACTTTGCGTTGGGAAGCAGCCAGTAGCACATCACGGGTGTGACCGTGAGCGCGACGACGAGCGAGGCCAGGATGCTGACGATGTAGGCGACACCCACCGGCGTGAACAGGCGTCCCTCCATGCCGGAGAGGGCGAAGAGCGGCAGGTAGACCGCTGCAACGACGATGGTGCCGATGAGGATGGGCTGCCGGACCTCACTGGATGCCTTGAACACCACGGAGAGCGTGCTGCTTGGATTCTCCGCCGCTCGATTCTCCTTCAATCTTCGGAAGACGTTCTCCACATCCACGATGGCATCGTCGACCAGCGCCCCAATGGCGACAGCGATGCCGCCCAACGTCATCGTGTTGATCGAGACGTCGAAGATGGAGAAGACGATCGCGGTGACCGCGAGCGAGAGGGGGATGGCCGTCAGCGTGATGATGGTCGTCCGGAAGTTCAGCAAGAACAGGAAAAGCACGATCACGACGAGGAGCGAGCCCTCACGTACCGCGTCCTCGACGTTGCCGACCGCCCGGTCGATGAAGTCGGCCTGCCGGTAGATCGAAGGCAGAATCTCGAGATCGTCGGGCAGGGATTCCTGGATCGTCACGAGCTCGGCGTCGAGGCGTGCCGTGAGCGCGACGGTGTCGACGCCCGGCTGCTTCGTGACCGTGATGATCACGCCCTTGCCTGCGTCGACGCCCGCGTCCCCCGTGAGGATGGCTGCGGGACCGAAGCGTACCTCGGCCACGTCCTCCAGCCGTACGGGGCGGATCTCGTCGTGTCGTACGACTGCCAGTTGGAGATCTTCCGCCTTCTGCACCAGGCCCGTGACGGTGATGATCGGGCCCTTCGCGCCCATCGGCATCAGACCGCCTGAGATTGCGACGTTGGAGTTCTGGACTGCCTCCTCGACCTCCTGCAGCGTGACGTCGTTGGCGCGCAGCTTGTCCGCGTCGATGATGACCTGCATCTGCCGTGGCGCGCCGCCCGAGGCCGTCACCTGGGCCACGCCGGAGATGGAGAGCAGTCGGAGCTTCATCGACTGGTCGACGAGTGCCCGGATCTCCGTGGGATCGGTGTTGCCGGACCTGCTCCGGACGCCGATGAGCTGGATCTGACCCATGAGGCTCGAGATGGGCGCCATGTGAGGGGTCACCCCCTCGGGGAGGTGACCGATCGCGAGCTGGAGCTTCTCCTGCACGACCTGTCGGTTGCGGTAGATGTCCGTGCCCCAATCGAACTCCACCCAGACGATGGAGAGACCCATCGCGGAACTGGACCGGACGCGCAGGACGCCCGTGGATCCGTTGACGCTCTGTTCGATGTAGCGCGTGACGAACCGTTCGACGTCCTCCGGCACCATTCCGTGCGCCTCCGTCATGATCGTGACGGTGGGCCGGTTCAGGTCGGGCAGAACGTCGACGGGTAGAGAGACCATGGTCGCCATGCCGAAGATCGCGATGGCCATGGCGACCACGGCAACCAGGATGCGATTGCGCAGCGAGAAGGCGATGATGCGGTCGAGCATGTTCGTTCTCCGCCTTTCGCCCTAGTTGTGGCTGTGCCCGGCGTGTGGATCTACCGTTTCGTCGCCGCGACCGAGCGCGAGTCCGAGTGCGAATGCACCGCTGAGCACGACCCGGTCGCCGTCGAACAGGCTCCCGTCGTCGGCGATCACCACGACCTCCTCGTCCGCGTACTCGACGTGCACGGGCTGGCGGGTGAAGGTGTCGCCGTTCTGGAGGAAGACGATCCAGTCGGGGCCCTGGGAGGCCACGGCATCCGTCGGCAGCACGAACCGGTTGGGAAACCGCTTGATCGGCACCTGCACGAGATAGCGCAAGCCGACCCGGAGCTGCCAGCTGCGGCAGGGTACGCCGACGGCGCAGCCCAGTGCCACGTTGGACACGACGGCGTGTGCGATGCCGCCGCGTTCGTGCTCCTGGGCCTGCATTGCCATGCGTGCCAGGCGTACGTCATCCAACTCGGGACCCGAGTCGTCGATCAGTGGTGTCGCAGTGAGCAGGCTGCCCTCCTCCATGGCCCGCGTCACGAGTCCGATCTCGATTCCCACGGGTTGCAGGCGGAGCCACATCGTGCGTGCGTCGTAGAGTCGCACGAGCTCGGTGCCCGGCTCCACACGCTGGCCTGGCCGGACGGCGATGGCCTCCACGTCCCAGTTCTCGGGGCCGCCATGCGGCGCGCGAATCCGGACCTCGGCCTCCAACGCGCCCTGCTCGAGCAGGAGCCGCACGGTGGCGAGCGGCGTGCCTTCCAGGAGCAGACCCGCGATCTCGGCGAAACGCTCGGGGGCACGCTCGTCGGATCTCAGGAATGCGTCGAGCGTCTTCGTGGCCATGCCGGCTGCGGAGAGCTCGCCGACGGCGGCGATGCACCACGGCAGTTCACGCTGGGCTTCCGGCAGGGCCGTCCAGAGGGCTTCGGATGTCTCGGTCCAGAGCCCCGCCTTCTCCAGGGAGCGCTTCCAGAGGTAGCGCGTGCGCGGCGCCTGCTTCCCCCGGGCCACCGCGTCGATCTCCTCCTGCGTCAGCCCGTGGGTGTCCAGCTCGAGTCGAGCGTTGGCGACCTCCTGTTCGCTGCGGGCGAGCTGGTAGCGGAGGTCGATTGCCGTCTTGCCGGGGATGGTCCGTGCCGCGACGAACGGCTCGATGCGATCGAGTTCCTTCTTCGTAACCTGGATCTCGCTCATCGCGAGACGAAGGCGCGACGCGGCGCCGTGCACGTCTTCGCTGATGGGCTTCAGCAGGTCGGCCGTCAGATCGGGCTTCGGTCGTGCGATCGGGTCGCGCGCCATGACGACGAGGACGTCACCGGCCTGCACGACCTGCCCCGTCTGCACCTTGACCTGCGTGACGATGCCGCCCCGCGAGGCCGTGATGGGGCGCCGGTTCAGGGGCCGATCGACGACGACCGCCTGCACCTTGCGGTGGCGGACGAAATCCCGTTTGACGACCGGACCCATCTCCACACCCATGCTCTTGAGCGTTTGGGGCGGCAACACGTCGGGGGTCGGGACGGCGTCGCCGCCCTCGCAGCCGGTTCCGCATCCAGCATGGGAGATGGTCTCCTCCGCAGCGGGTGGGCCAGCGAGTACCAGGCCGACGACGAGGCCGACGCAGGTCAGGAGGAGGCCGAAGAAGATCTTGCCGAGGGTCGCCATCATGCATCTCCCGGTTGCGCGGTACTAGCCGCGGGGCGTGGGACGGGGGGGGCGGGCAGAGGAGCCGGAGCGGGCAGGGGAGCGGGGGCGGCGGCTGCGGCAACGCGGCCCGGTTCGTGAGCGAAGCGGAGGAGCGGCGCGCCACACGCCTGCTCCAGGTCGGACCACGCCTCGTAGACGGCGAGTCGAGCGGCCAGGAAGGACACCTTCGCGCGCCGGGTGGCGCGCAGGACCTCGAGATAGCGCAGCATGTCGAGCGTGCCCGTCTGCTGCAGGACCATCTCGGCCAACTGCTGCGTCTTCCGGGACGGCTCGAGCTGTGACGCGCGAAGCGACAGCTGGCGGCGCCGCACCTCCAGCATCGCGCGAACGGTCTCCACGTCCCCGAAGATCCCGTTCACCTCGGCCGTGAAGCGCTTGCGCAAGGCCTCACGCCGAGCACACATCTCGGTGATTCCGGGCTGATTGCGGTCGAAGATCGGGACCTCGATCGAGAGGGGCAGCCCGAACTTGTTGATCCCCTCGTACTCGTACGTGG